>JBLNDH010000499.1:0-5417 GCA_050261455.1 Bacillota bacterium | reverse complement strand
TGGGGGGCGGTCTGTTCCTCCAGGTGTTGAGAGGGGGCGGAGCGTATGAGACTGCTGTTGGCTGGCGATGTGATGCTGGGTCGGCTGGTGAATCAAACGCTTGAGCGTGAAGGCCCGGCGTACCCGTGGGGGAATACGCTGGAGATCTTCCAGGGGGCGGATTGGCGGGCGTGCAATCTCGAATGTGTGATATCGGATTTGGGTGAGCCGTGGTCGATCTCGCCGAAGGTGTTTCATTTCCGGAGCGATGCAAAGAATGTTGGCGTATTGAAGGCGGCCGGGATTGATGCGGTGTCACTGGCCAACAACCACGTGCTGGACTTTGAGTACGAGGCTTTTGCGCAGATGCTGCGTATTCTGGATAGCGTCGGCATTGCCCACGCGGGGGCCGGGCTGACGGTTGAGCATGCTTCCAAGTGCGCCATATCCACGGTGGGTGGTTTGCGAGTGGGGATGATTGCGTTTACGGACAACGAACGCGGGTGGGAAGCGACGCGTGTGATGCCGGGCGTTTTGTATGTTCCGATAGATCGGGGCGATCGCCGGGCCGAGGAATTGTTCAGCGCGGTTCGTTTGGCGAAATCGGAGGTGGATATCCTGGTGGTATCGGCGCATTGGGGGCCGAACTGGGGGCGAAGACCGCTGCCGGAGCATGTGGATTTTGGCCGGGGGTTGATCGATGCGGGCGCGGACATTGTGTTTGGGCATTCATGTCACGTGTTCCAGGGGGTGGAGCGCTATAAGAAGGGGATCATCTTCTACAGTGCCGGCGATTTCATCGATGATTATGCGGTTGATGAGATTGAGCGGAATGACGAGACGTTCATTTACGTCGTGGAAACGGAGCAGGGCAAGTTGAGGGGGGTTCGAATGTATCCTGCGATGATCGATCGGTGCCAGGTCAACCGGACGACGGGAAATGATGCGAGGCGGATTGCGGTGAAGATGGAGGCGTTGTGCCGGGAGATGGGGACGCGGGCGGAGTGGCGGGAAGGGTGTTTGGAGATGGATGTTTTGTGAGGAGTATGTGGTTGGGAATGACCAATGACCAAATCCCAATGACCAAGGAATGACCAAATCCCAAATTCCACTGGCGAGGGGCGGAGGGATCAGCGGAGGATGTGGACGCGGAGCATGAGGAATTCGCGGTTGGGGAAGGAGCCGATGGGGAGGGGGAGGAGAGTGCCGTCGCGGACGCGTGGGGGGATGTGGAGGGCGACGCGGAACTCGTCATCGAATTGGCCGTGGCCGTCGCATTGCCGGCAGATCCCGTCATCGGCCACGCCGGTGCCGGTGCAGTGGTCACAGGGAGTTGGCAACGCGACGCGGAGGGAGATGTGGCCGCCGGATTCGGCTTCCTCGGGGGTCAGTGCGAGGTCGATTGGAGGGAGATGGGTGGAGGCGGATGAGTGAATGGGGGTACTGCTGAATACGTCGGTTACGTCGCGGAAGGGCGAGGGGCTGCGGCGGCTGAATCGGGCGTAGATGGGTTCGGGGCGAGAGAGTGTTCGGGGCAGGCCATCCTGCTCGGCGGCTGCGAGGCGAAGATCGTACTCTCGGCGACGTTCGGGGTCGCTGAGAGTCTCGTAGGCCTCTTTGATTTTCAGGAACTGCTCGGAACCGCCTTGATTGGCGTCGGGATGGTACTGCAGGGAGAGACGTCGATAGGCGGAGCGGATCTCATCGAGAGTCGAGTCTCGCGGAAGGCCCAGGCGATCGTAGTAGGTCTGTGGCATGGCACATGTGCGGGGCAAAGGGACGTTCCCCAGCAGTTAATCAAACGATATCCCGGTGGTATGGGGGGATCAATGTGGGGTTGGGGCAGTCTGAGCGGAGGAGCAGGGGATTTACGGGCGGGCGGACCCAGGGATAAATCCCTGGGCTTGTATGAAGTTGCGGGCTTTTCAGTATGACACGTCGTAAGGGGGGGCTTCCTGTTCTATTGCGCGGCGGACGGGTTTGCCGGTGATGTCGTCGGGGAGAGGGATCTTCAGCAAGTAGCAGGCGGTGGCGAAGGTGTCGCAGGTGTGGATGCTCAGGTCGCGATATTGGGTCAGGTCGGTGTTTTTGCGGATGCCGGGGCCGGTGATGATCCAGGGGATGTGGGTGTTGCGGTCGTCATCGCGCCAATGGGAGAGAGCGCTGCCGCCGTGGTCGGCGGTGACGAGGATGACGGTCTGGTCGAGCAGGTTCTCATGCTGGAGTTCGCGGAGGATACGGCCGAGGGCTTTGTCGGCGGTGTGAATGGCTTTCAGTTGGGCATCGGAACCCCAGCCGTCGTGGTGGCCTGCGGCATCGACGCCGGGAAGATGAACGAACATGAGCTGGGGGTGGTGGGAGCGGATGATGGCGGCGGCGCGATCGGCCAGGTCGAGGTCCTTGACGCCGGTGTAGGTTTCGGGGACGTACCACCAATCCAGCGAATTGGGTTGAGCGAGGGTTTCGAATTTGGGCTTGCCGCTGACCAAGGCGGTGGTGAGGCCTGCTGTTTTGGCGAGTTCAAAGATGGTGGGGACCTGGGGGCGAGGGGGATCGCCATAGGACCAGTCGGAGTTGGTCCATACGCCATGCCGGGTTGGCAAGACGCCGGTGAGCATGCTGGTGTGTGAGGGCAACGTGACGGGATAATCGATGGTCTTGGCCCAGAACGTGTAGCTGCCGGTCTTGCAGAGTTTACGCAAGCTGGGGGTGGGGGCGAGCAAAGCGAGGTCGGGGCGGAGGCCATCGATGCTTACGATCAGCATGCGAGTGGGGGCGGAATTGGGTTGCCGGGGGGTGGGATTGGTGCAACTGGTGAGACATAGGGCGATGATCAGGATGAGCGACCATCGCGTATTGGGCCAAGCTCGGCTCCAGGACACGTTGTTGGATGTTCTGCTTTTGAAGGGCATTGTGCGTTCCCATCCAGGAGTTTTCCTATAGGGGGTGAACGGAGTTGCCTGATCTTAGGGTAATTGGATGGCGTTGGGTAGGGCGGGGTGGGGGACATTTACCTGTATCAGAACAACCGGTCCGCGAAACCGCAAGCGTTTATCGGAGTCGGACGGCGAAGGAGGGGAATCTGCGATTAATTGACAATTGGAAATTGGCAATTGTCAAATGCCGATTGGGGAGGATGGGGGAACGCAGGGATGGATCTGGGGGAGTTATCAGGCTCATGGGTTTGATGGGGGATTGATTCCCTGGGCGGAGGGTTTGTTTTATCATGGGGGCATGACTCAACAACTCTCGGACCTCCGGGCGTTTGCTATTCCGCATACGGTGGTGTTTGAGGAGGGTCCGAATCGGCTTTTGCGGGCGGCGATCATTACGCCGCATGGAGAGGCGAGTGTGTATCTCCATGGGGCGCATGTAACGCAGTATCGTCCTGCGGGACAGAAGCCGCTGCTATTCATGAGTGGTCAGAGTCATCTGGAGGCGGGAAAGCCTATTCGCGGGGGGATTCCGATTGTTCTCCCGTGGTTTGGGCCAAACGCGAATGATCCATCGGCGCCGGCACATGGGTTTGGGCGGCTGCTTCCTTGGACGGTGGAAGCGACGGAGGAGTTGGCGGATCGGTCGATCCGGCTGGTGATGCGGCTGGATTCGTCGGAGGCGACGCGGAAGTATTGGCCTTATGAGTTTGGCTTGCGATATCAAATTACGGTGGGGGCATCGCTGGAGCTTTCGCTGGAGGTGCTCAACCGGTCGTCGGAGGCGTTCCGATTTGAGGAGGCGCTGCATACGTACTTTGCGGTTGGGGACGTGCGGCAGGTGGCGATCAGCGGGCTGGCCGATGCGGTCTATTTGGATAAGACGGACGGGATGAGGCGGAAGATGCAAGGGGCGGAGGCACTGGGGATTGCGGGCGAAACGGATCGTGCGTATTTGAATACGCGGGCGACGTGTTTTATTGATGATCCGGTGATCGGGCGGCGGATTACGATTGAGAAGGAGGGGTCGGATTCGACGGTGGTGTGGAATCCGTGGGTGGATAAGTCGCGGGCGATGGCGGATTTTGGGGACGAGGAGTGGCCGGGGATGTTGTGCGTGGAATCGGGGAATGTGGTGGATAATGCGGTGACGCTGGGGGCGGGGCAGGGGCATGTGATGAGGGTGAGGTATGTGAGTGAACCGAGATAGGGGGGAGGAGTCTGCGAAGTGGGAGAGCGGCGGATCGGCGGGGTTGGGGCGGCGAAACCGCAAGCGTGTAGGAAGACAAAGTGGCGAAGGAGGGGGATCTGCGCTTAATTGACAATTGAAAATTGACAATTCTCAATGGGCAATTGAAGAGTGAGGGGGACCCAGGGATGAATCCCTGGGCTTGGATGAAGTCAGGGGGATTCAAAAAGGGGAGTGAAGGGGGCACTACTCGCAATCACGCTGGATTTGTTGGAGGAGGGTGGCCATGTGATCCATGGCGCTGAGAGCGGTTTTGAGGTCCATCTCCAGCGGGACCAGGTGCTTTTCCTCGAATTCCTTGCTCATGGAGTCGGTCCAGCCGGAAGTGGCTTCGCTCCAGCGCAGACGCAATTCCTTCATGGCTTTGGCCAGCTGTGCACGTCCTTCGTATACGCCCATGGTGGATCTCCTGACAGCTTAGGGTTGTTTGGTCGTTGGAGGCTGGGAATTGTCGGTTGGCGGCTCGTCGTCTCCTGGAGTGGATGGCGGCGTGTCGGGGGATTCGCTTGGGGTGGCGGTGGGGGAGCCGGGGGCGGAGAAGGCAAGGTAGGCTTCCAAGGCGGCGACCATGCGATCCAGTTGAGTGACCGCCAAGGGGATGTCACCTTGGACGGTGGTGGCGAAGCGTTGGACAGCGCCGGTGTAGAGGGAAATCTCGCGGGCCAGTTTCTTGGACCAGTTGCGTGTGGCGGCGAGCTTGTGCTCGGCCTCTTCGAGACGCCGCATGGCTTGGGCGAGGGCTTTTTCTTCATCGACGGCGGAGTCGCGTGAGCCGGCGGAGTTCTTGAAGACCTTCTTCATCCGCACGGCTTCCTTGGCTCGGGCGACCAGTTCGGTGCGTTTGCGGATCTGGCCTTGCCAGTAGGATTGCTGTTCGGTTTCCAGCCAGACGAGGGCGCGGCGGACCTCGCCTTCGGCGTCGGCCAGGGCGAGGTTGGCGGCCTCCTGGAATTTGCACATGGCGATCCGGAAGGCCCGAAGGGCATCGAGGGATTCTACGCGTGCGGCGTTGGCCATAGATGCTCCAGGTGAGTTGATGGTGTTCGATGACCGATATCGTAGAAGCCGTAATGCCTAAGCCCTAATGACTAAAGAATGACGAATGCCCAAAGCCCGAATGACGAAAAGGGTTCTTTGTCCTCTGTCCTTTGTCCTTTGCGGGTGGTTCTTGCGTCATTAGTCACTAGAGCGGTTTTCGTTTGGATGGATACTTGGCTTCGAACCCTCACCCTGGCCCTCTCCCGGAGTACCGGGCG
>JBLNDH010000498.1:0-7589 GCA_050261455.1 Bacillota bacterium | reverse complement strand
CTTCGTGAACTTCGCCAGCAGAGCCAATTCAAGGATGTGAAGAACCAAGTCGTGCGTGAGCTCTTCAAGCAGCAGGCCAGGCTCCTCCGACAAGATCCGGATCGCGCCATCAACGCGCTGGCGGTGATGCTCCCAACCATGCAGGAACGCCGCATTGCCGTGGAGGCTGCCAGGCAGATCCTGCTGCTCGCACCCGAGGATATCCAATTGAACCAACCCATGACCAAGAAACTCGCCGAGGTGCTCGAAATGGATTTACGCGATCTGACCGCGGCTGTGAACGGGGCGCACGTGTGAACGACTCAATCAGAGGAAGGTTGGTAGCCATGACCCAGTCAGCAGTTTCGCCCGTGACAGAACAAAAACGCCACGACGCATATGAGGCCCTGCTTCGACGATGCCAATCGCTGGAGCCCATTGCCACCGCCGTGGCTTATCCCTGCGAGGCGATGGCGTTGACCGGCGCCATCGAGGCAGCCGAGGCTAAGCTGATTTCGCCCATCCTGGTCGGCCCGCAGAAGAAGATCCGCGAGGTCGCTAAAGATGCGGGGCTGAAGATCGAGTCGTATCCCATCGAGGACGTGACCGAAACCCAAGCGGCCGCTGCAAAGGCCGTGGAACTAGTTCGCACGGCTCGGGCCGAGATGCTCATGAAAGGTAGCCTCCACACCGATGAACTCATGAGCGCGGTGGTCGCCTCTGCCACTGGCCTGCGCACGGGGCGGCGGATCAGCCATGCCTTCGTCATGGCGGTGCCAACCTATCCCAAGCCGCTGGTCATCACCGATGCAGCCATCAACATCGCTCCGGACCTTGAGGCCAAGCGAGACATCTGTCAGAACGCCATCGACCTGGCCCGCAGCCTCGGCCGCGCCACGCCCAAAGTCGCCATCCTCTCGGCCGTTGAGACAATAACCACCAAGATTCCCTCCACAATCGACGCGGCGGCCCTGTGCAAGATGGCCGACCGTGGCCAGATCACCGGTGCCCTGCTTGACGGCCCGCTCGCCATGGACAACGCCATCAGCCCCGAAGCGGCCAAGACGAAAGGCATCTCCTCGCCCGTCGCCGGCGACGCCGATATCCTCATCGCCCCGGACCTGGAGGCCGGCAACATCCTCGCCAAGCAGCTTACCTTCTTGGCCAACGCCGATGCTGCCGGACTGGTTCTGGGCGCTCGTGTCCCCATTATCCTCACGAGCCGTGCCGATAGTGTCCGTGTTCGCATGGCGTCCTGCTGCATCGCTGTCCTGATCGTCCATGCCCGCCGTCAAGGTCAGACGCCGGCCGCCTCATGAGTCGCGTCACAGAAGGAGGACCATCCATGCCTGAAATCCCCTCTCCACCCTTGAAAGGCCACAAGGCCCTGATCCTCGGCATCGCCAATGAACACTCCATCGCCTACGGCTGCGCCCGTGCGCTTCGCCGACTCGGCGCCGAGTTGGCCATCACCTATCTGAATGACAAAGCCCGACCTTACGTCGAACCTCTGGCCCGGGAACTGGAGGCCCCCATCTTCGAACCCGTTGATGTGCAACAACCCGGCCAGCTCGAGGCCGTCTTCGACCGCGTCCGGCAGACCTGGGGCCGCCTCGATATCGCCCTTCACGCGATCGCGTTCGCACCGAAAGAAGACCTTCAAGATGGCCTGCTCCACTGCTCGGCGGCGGGTTTCGCACTCGCCATGGACGTTTCCTGCCACTCCTTCGTGCGCATGGCGGCCCTGGCCACGCCATTGATGACCGAAGGCGGCACCCTCTTGGCCATGACCTATCACGGCGCCGACAAAGTCATTCCGAGCTACGCCGTCATGGGCCCCGTGAAGGCGGCCTTGGAGGCAGCCGTTCGCTACTTGGCCTACGAACTGGGGCCAAAGCACATCCGCGTCCATGCCGTCTCGCCAGGCCCGATCAGGACCCGCGCTGCGTCCGGGCTCAAAGACTTCGATCAGCTCTTGGACGCCGCCGCCAAACGTGCTCCCCTCGGCCAGTTGGTAGACATCGATACCGTCGGCATGGCCGCCGCTTACCTGACGACCCCCGATGCCCGCTGGATTACCGGCAGCACATTCTATGTCGATGCGGGAGTGAACATCATGGCGTAGGGCGCGCGCCCCACGCCTGCAAGGCAGTACCTCCAACGGAGGATGTCATGAGCGACACGATCATCGTTCTTAATGCCGGCTCATCAAGCCTCAAATTCTCCCTCTACGTGGTGATCGATAGCGAACTAAGCCTGGAAACGCGAGGGCAGATCGATGGCCTGGGTACCTCGCCGCACTTCAAGGCAAAGGACCGGCAAGGACGGCTTTTGGCCGACACCGACCTGGCCGGCCCCTCCGCAGGCTTCGGTCATACGCAGGCGTTCGCGCATCTGGCCAAGTGGGCACGGGAGGAATACGGCGGCCGCTTGGTGCCCATCGCCGTCGGTCACCGAATGGCGCACGGCGGCCTGGAGTTCATTGAACCCACCCTGATCGACGCCGAGGTCATCCGGAAGCTGGAGAAACTCATCCCCCTCGTCCCGCTGCATCAGCCCCACAATCTGGCAGCCGTTAAAGGTGTGCTGGAACTGCGACCCGATCTGCCGCAAGTCGCCTGTTTCGACACGGCCTTCCATCGTGGCAGGGCCCCCGTGACCGAGCGATTTGGTCTCCCCGACGACATGTTCCAACGCGGCCTGCGCCGTTGGGGGTTCCACGGGCTGTCCTACCAATCCATCGCCGATCAATTCCGGCGGCTTGCCCCCGATATCGCCCATGGACGGGTCATCGTCGCCCACCTCGGCAGCGGGGCCAGCCTTTGTGCGATGAAGGATTGCCGGAGCTTCGATACCACGATGAGTTTCTCCGCCCTGGACGGACTGCCGATGGGCACCCGCTGCGGCAGTCTCGATCCTGGCGTCATCCTCTTCCTGCTCACGAAACTCACCCGCGAGCAAATCGAAAACATGCTCTACAAGCAGTCTGGCCTTCTGGGCATCTCCGGCATCAGCAACGATGTCCGTAAACTGCTGTCCAGTGATAGCCCGAAGGCTGCCGAAGCGATTGAGTTCTTTGTCTACCGCGTCGTTCGCGAGATCTGCTCCCTGGCCGGCGTCCTGGGTGGCTTGGATGCGCTCGTTTTCACCGCTGGCATCGGCGAAAACTCGCCTGTCATTCGCAGCCGCATCTGCCAAGGCCTTGCCTGGCTGGGGGTCAAGATCGACGCCCAAGCCAATGAACGGGGCCAAGGCTGCATTTCGCCGCTGGGAATCTCACCCTCCGTCTGGGTCCTCGCAACCGATGAGGAAGCCGTCATCGCCGCCGGCACCCTCGGGGTGGTCCGCTCCGCGACGCAGCCGGCGGGCGCTCACTAGTTCGGCGAAACCGCATCGGAGGGGAGTTGGAAGAACCGCATGTCAAGCGACGCCACCACACGTGAACTATGACCTGGATTTGGCGCTATCGCGTTCAGCTCTTTCTCCGCAACTCGATCTGGGTCCTCCCCTCAGTCGGCATGGTGGCGGCGCTGGTCGCCATTCGCGTGGTTCACCGGGCCGAGATTGCCCTAGGCTGGCAATCCGACCTCCCGCCCGAGGCGGCACAGACGGTGCTGACGACCTTGGCGTCTTCCATGTTCACGTTCATTGTGTTTGTCTCCTCTACAATGCTGGTTGCCTTTCAACTGGCCAGTGCCCAGCTTACGCCGCGTATTATCGCCCTGATCTTCAGAGACCCGGTCACCAAGTTGTCGTCGACGTTGTTTGCGTTCACGTTCACTTTCCTGATTGGAGCCGTGGTCCGCACTCATGCCACCCTCCTTCCGCTGACGACTTACCTGGCCGCCTACAGTTGCGTGGCGAGCCTGTGCGTCTTCTTCTACCTGATCGATCACGTGGGCAAGTTGCTGCGCCCGAACGAGGCGTTGCGATCCGTGGCATTGCAGGGGCGCAAGGTGATCGAGTCGGTCTATCCGCGGAAGTTGACCCAATGCTCTGGCGACCCGCCGGAGCCGGCCAAGCCAGCCGATGGCGATCCCATCGCTATGATTCCAAGTCAGGTGGACGGCGTGCTCCTTGCCTGCGACATCCCGGGGATCGTCCTATTGGCCGAGCAGGCCGGCTGTATCCTCGAACTCGTGCCTCAGGTCGGCGACTTTGTTGCGGAAGGCTCTCCCCTGTTCCGGGCCTTCGGCGAAAGCACTGGCCTGCCCCAGAACAGACTGTACCGGATGATCGCGATCGGTCATGAGCGAACCATGGAGCAGGACCCGGCCTTTGTATTCCGCATCATCGTGGATATCGCCTCCAAAGCGCTCTCGCCGGCCATCAACGACCCGACGACCGCCGTCCTGGCCATCGATCAACTGCATCATCTGCTCCGCACGGTCGGCCAGCGATACTTGGATGACGAACGGATACGAGATGCGACGGGCCAGGTTCGGCTGGTCTATCGAACCCCAGGATGGGAGGATTTCGTTCAACTCGCCGTCACCGAGATCCGACACTTCGGTTGCGAAAGCATCCAGGTCGCTCGGCGCCTGCGGGCCATGCTCGAAGACCTGATTCATACTCTCCCCGAGGACCGCCTCCCGCTGCTTCGCCAGGAACTCGACCTCCTGCGCCGATCCGCCGCTCGCTTCTTCCCGGATCCAGAGGATCGCGCATTGGCCGCCGTCAGCGACCGGCAGGGTGTAGGCGGCCGAACTGAAGACGATGTCGGGACCCGCGGACTGCGCCAGATAACGTGAGGTTACTCAACAGGCCGGGAACAGGAAGGAGATGTCGATGCGTGCATTGAGCTTTCTGACCGTATCAACCGCCCTCGTTGCATTCGTGCTGGCTGGCTGTGCCTCCCATGAAGTCGTATCCTCCTCAGGCCCGCGACCGCCCACAACTCCAGACCAGGTGACGCTATACCAGAAGCACCCCAAACGCTACGAACAGCTCCAATTGGTCACCCTGCCCATTACACCCGAGATGAAATGGAATGAGCGCGGCGATGCCAATGCGGCCTTCGATGCACTCAAGGCCCAGGCTGCCGCGGTCGGCGCCAACGGGCTCCTCCTGATCGTCAACCCGGGAGAATACGAGTACCTCGTGACCGCCGGCTATCACGGGACCTTCTACCAACTGCCCATGCGTCGTGATCCCAAGGCGGCCGTCGTCCAGGCGGTCTTTGTCCTGAAGAAGTAATCCCGGCAGGCGCCTCAGCTGTTGGCTCGAAGGTTTTCGTCATGGACCTTAAGACTCTGCTCAACTTCGCCGTCGAAAACGGGGCCTCGGACATTCACCTGCAGGCGTCGTCAGTGCCAATGCTGCGGATCGCGGGCCAAGTGCGCCCTGTGCAGGGTAGTCCGCTGACCAACGAAGATCTGCAGGCGTTCATCGCGTCCATCGCCCCGCCGGCGAGCGCCAATGACGTTGTCGCAGCGGCCATGAAAGGGCTGGACTTCGCCATGGTCCTTCCGCCGGCCGCCCGTTTCCGCTGCAGCGCGTATTGCACGCTCGGGCAGTTGGGGATGGTCATGCGTGTCATCCGCACCCAGATTCCGTCCATCGACGACCTGTATCTGCCCAAGGTTATCCAGGATATCGCCATGTCCGGCCGCGGCATGACGCTCTTGACCGGGACGACTGGCAGCGGCAAGAGCACGACGCTGGCCGCCATGATCGACCTGGTCAACAGCAACGAGCGAGCCAAGATCATCACGATCGAGGATCCGGTCGAGTACCTGCACATGCCCAAGAAGGCGATGATCTCGCAGTTGGAGCTGGGCACCGATACGCCCTCCTTCGACCAGGCGCTGCGGCAAGCGTTGCGTCAGGATCCGGATGTCATCCTCGTCGGCGAGTTGCGCGATGTGGAGACGCTCCGCATGGCCCTGCGCGCCGCCGACACTGGCCACCAGGTCTTTGCGACGGTCCACAGCGCCCGTGCCGCTCAGACCATCGAACGCATTATCGCCATGTTTCCGGCGGCCGAGCACAAACTGCTTCTGTCGCAATTGGCCCATTCCGTCGAGGCCATCATCTCGCAGCGACTCGTCGTAACGCGTGAGCCGGGCAAACGCCGCCCGGCGGTGGAGATCCTCCGCGGCGGCCCGGTTACCGAGAAGTACATCCTTGAGGATCGCGTCACCGAACTCTCCGAGTACATCGAAACCGGCGAGAGCGGCATGCAGAGCTTCGATCAGCACCTGCTGCAGATGTACCAGGAGCGAGTCATCGTTGGCACCGAAGCTCTGCGCTGGGCGACCCGGCCCGAGGCGTTGGCGACGGCCATGCGCGGCATCAAGTACATCGGGGCCGGCGCCCAGTAGCGACCATTTGCATGGGAGACTGCCATGTCCACAGCGCCTGCGGTATCCGTCGAGCAGCGGCCTGATGCGGTCGTGGTGCATGTTTTGGTTAATGATCTGGATGAGAACAACCTCGTGGCGGTTCGCCGTGGCATTGCCGACGCCGTGAAGCAATCGCCTTCGTTTCCATTCATCCTCGACATCGGCAAGGTGAAGTTCGTGCCCAGCCTTTCCCTTGGGGCACTGGTCCGCCTGGTAAACGAGTTTCGCGCCCGCCGACAGCGGTTGGTTCTCGTAAGCCTGCAACCGGCAGTTCGACAGGTGATCGCGATTACGCGGCTTGATCGAATTATGGAAATCATGGATGACGTGGATGCCGCACTACGCAGCGTCGGCGCGGGGGTGGGCGGGTGAGATTCGAGCATGGCACGGCGGCCCCGGAAGGGTTTCCGATGGAGGGAGAAGTGGGTCAGATCGGAGGTTTTATGTTTAGCATCAAGGCCCCATCAAATCATTCGATTGCAGCGATGCTGCTGCTGGCCGGCCTGATTGTCGCCGAGGCGGGGTGCGCAGCGTCGCGGCCCCAAAGCCCGGTTCCCGAGGCAATGGTATCTGAGGCGCGGATCACCGGCATGGACGGCGTCCGCGCCTGGGGCGACGCCGCTGACGAGCGATTTACGGCCAGCATAGTCGGCAGCATTCGACAGGAGTTGGCCTACCATCAGGCCCATCCCGAGGTGCCCATGCCCAAGACGGTGGATATCCTCGCGATCTCCGGGGGCGGCGCGGATGGCGCCTTCGGCGCGGGCCTGCTGTGCGGCTGGAGCGAGGCCGGCACGCGCCCGGAATTCAAGCTTGTGACCGGCATCAGCACCGGTGCCCTGATTGCCCCGTGGGCCTTTCTCGGGCCACAGTACGACCACGTGCTGCGCGAAAACTATACGAAGGTTACCGGCAAGGACATCTTCCTGAAACGGGGACTGTTTGCCATCTTCACCGCCGATGGCATGGTCGATAGCACCCCACTGCGGCGAAGGGTCGAGCAGCTCGTCACCAAGGATGTGCTGAAAGCCATCGCAACAGAGCACCTCCGGGGTCGGCGACTGCTGATCGGCACGACCAATCTCGACGCGCAACGGCCGGTGATCTGGGACATGGGCGCCATCGCTGCCAGCGGCCATCCGAACGCATTGAAGCTCTTCCGCGACGTGATGATTGCCTCCGCGTCGATACCGGGCGCATTTCCGCCGGTGTACGTTCAGGTCGAGGCCGAGGGCAAGCCCTACAGCGAGATGCATGTGGACGGGG
>JBLNDH010000497.1:0-8292 GCA_050261455.1 Bacillota bacterium | reverse complement strand
TCCCATCCATCTGCTGTTTATCTCGGTGCCCGACGGCGAGCCAGCGGTAGCGTATCCGCGCGTGCTTGTCGTGGCTGAGGACAACGTGCAGGCGACCCTCGTTGAGAGCTACGTCGGCGGTGGGGCGGGGGCCTATTTCAACGATGCCGTCACGGAAATCCTCGTCGGCGAGAATACGTACATCGATCATTGCCGGTTGGAGCAGGAGACTTTGGAGGCGTACCACATCGCTGCGATGCATGTGGAACTGGGGCGGTCGAGCACCTTCGTCTCGCATGCCGCGTCGATCGGCGGCAAGCTCGTCCGCAATGACCTGAGTGTGACCCTCAATGGCGAAGGGGCTGAAGCGACGATCAATGGCCTGGTGGTTATTGGAGGGGATCAGCACGTGGACAATCACACGCTGCTTCGCCACGAGAAGCCCAATTGCCCCAGCCATGAGCTGTACAAGCATGTGCTCGATGGGCGGGCTACCGGCGTTTTCAAGGGCAAGATCTACGTGCAGAAGGATGCCCAGAAAACCGATGCGAAGCAGACCAACAAGACGCTGCTGCTGTCCGACGATGCGACGATGAATGCGATGCCGGCGCTGGAGATTTATGCGGATGATGTAAAATGCACGCACGGCTCGACCACGGGACCGGTGGATGAAGAAATGGTTTTCTATCTCCAATCCCGTGGCATGTCGTACGAAGCGGCGCGGCACTTGCTCACCTATGCATTTGCTGCGGATATTACGCGTCGGATCAAGGTGGAGCCTGTGCGGCGTCGGATTGAGGATTTCATGGCCGCGCAGCACAGTCTGCCACAGGACTTGAGAATTACCGATTTGGGCTCCCATGACGAGGCCGCTCTCTAAATCTGTCGTTCCCCATGCGGCGTTGGTTGAAGGCACGATGCCGGCCACGCCGAAGGGGATTGTTGCGCCTCAGCCCTGCTTTGATGTTCAACGCATCCGCGAGGACTTCCCGATCCTCAAGACCCAGGCGCATGGCAAGCCGCTGGTCTATCTCGACAACGCCGCCACCACGCAGAAACCTCGCGCGGTGACCGATACGCTCAAACGCTATTACGAAGCCGAGAACGCCAACATTCACCGGGGCGTTTACGCGCTGAGCCAACTGGCGACCACCCGTTACGAGGAGGCCCGCAAGAAGGTTCAGCAGTTCATTAATGCCAAGGAATCACGCGAGATCATCTTCACACGAGGCACGACCGAAAGCATCAACCTGGTGGCCAACAGCTACGGCCGCACGCACTTCAAGCCCGGCGATGAGATTATCCTGACCGGCATGGAGCACCACTCCAACATCGTTCCCTGGCAGATGATCTGTCAGCAGACCGGCGCGGTGATCCGGGTATTGCCGTTCGATGAGCATGGCGAGTTAATGATGGATGAGCTGGCCAAGCTGCTTGGCCCTCACACGAAATTCGTGTCCGTGGTGCACGTCTCCAATTCGCTGGGAACGATCAATCCTGTTAAGCGGATCATCGATCTGGCGCATGCGCATGGCGTGCCGGTGCTGGTGGATGGCGCGCAGTGGGTGGCGCACGGCCGCACCGATGTGCAGGCGCTGGACTGCGACTTCTATGCCTTCTCCGGGCACAAGATGCTGGGGCCGACGGGGATCGGAGTGCTCTACGGCAAGGCCGCGGTCCTGGAAGCCATGCCGCCGTTTCAAGGCGGCGGCGACATGATCGAAACCGTCACCTTTGAGAAAACGACTTACGCGCAGCTTCCCAATAAGTTTGAGGCGGGGACGCCAAATATCGCCGGTGCGGTTGGCCTCGGCGCCGCAATTGATTACCTGGAGGCGATTGGTCTCGAACGCCTCGCGAGTCACGAGCGCCAATTGTTGGACTACGCGACGCGCCGGCTTTGTGAAGTGCCCGGGCTACGCCTCGTTGGCACGGCGAAACGTAAGGCGGGGGTGGTTTCGTTCGTGATGGACGATCCGCCGATCTCGTCGATGGACCTGGGAACGCGCCTGGACTCGGCGGGCATTGCGGTGCGCACGGGGCATCATTGCTGCCAGCCGGTGATGGATCACTTCCAGATCCCCGGCACGACGCGGGCCTCATTCTCCCTGTACAACACCAAGCAGGATGTGGATTCGCTGGTGGAGGCGCTCAAGCGGATCGTCGCGGAAGCGAAGGACAAGATCGCTTCGCGCCGCGCTGCCCCGGCGGAGGAGCCGACGCTGGCTTGGCCCGAAGCGGTCGCGTCATCGCCGCAGGCGGCGGCCGATGAGCTGGCGGAAGTATTCGACATGCTCGACGATCGCGATGCCAAGAATCAGTATGTGCTGGAATTGGGCGATCACCTGCCCCATACCTTCGATATGCTCAAACGGATCACCGAGCGCGTGCCGGGGTGCATGAGCGAGGTGTATGTCATTGGCCGGCACGCACCAGGGGAGCCGGACGAGTTGCAGTTCCTGGCCGACGCCAACGCCGATATCGTGCGCGGGCTGATCGCCCTGATGCAGCGGATCTACTCCGGGCAGCGTGCCTCGGAGATCCTGAGCTTTGATGTCGAGGCGTTCTTCCATCGCATCGGGCTGGATCAGTTCATCAGCTCACAGCGCCGAAATGGGTTACAGGGAATGGTCCGGCGGATCCGGGCCCTCGCGAGCGGTTTGGCTTCTTGATATCCTGGCCGGCTCGCATACCAGGACTGGGATCTGCAATGTCTGAAGCGGAAGACTTGGCGCGTGAGGTAATCCTGGACCATAGCCGGCGGCCGCGGAATTTCCGGGTGCTCAGCAACGCCAATCGCCAGGCCGAGGGTGATAACCGGCTCTGTGGCGATCGCGTGCAGGTGTGGATCGACCTGCAGGATGGGGTGATTCGCGACATCGCTTTCCAAGGCTCCGGCTGTCCGATTTCGGTCGCCGCTGCCTCTGTTATGACGGAGATGGTCCTGGGCAAGACGGTGGCGGAGGCCGGTGAGTTGTTTGACGCGTACCATGCGATTGTGACGGGTCCGCCGGATGGGCCTGTTGCGATTTCCGAAGTGTTGGGGAAGCTGGGCGTTTTTGCTGGCGTACGTCGATTCCCCGTACGGGTGAAATGTGCGACGCTGGCTTGGCATACGCTCCAGGCGGCTCTGAAAGGCCAGCGGACCTCGATCACGACCGAATCGTGATCGTTTGGCGCAGTGGAGAATAGTGGTCGGTTGTATGACGGATTTCGAATCAAACAAGCCAGCCCGGCGAATCAGCCTTCCGGTTCTGCCGCATTCGGGCAAGGTGGAGCAGCTCAAGAGCGATCCGCCGAAGCCCGTTGAGCGGCAGTCGGCGGCCTTTTACGTTCCGCACGTCAATAAGACGCGTCCATCGGCCGTGCTGACGCCAGCGCAACAGGAACTGGAGAAGAGGATCATCGAGGCGCTGCGGACGATCTACGATCCGGAGATTCCCGTCAGCATCTACGAGCTGGGGCTTGTCTATGACATCGAAATTGATGCGGAGAACAAGGTTCACATCCGCATGACGCTGACGGCCCCGGGGTGTCCGGTGGCGGATATGCTGCCGCCGCAGGTGGAAAGCCGTGTGGAGGCGATTCCCGAGGTGAAGTCTGCGGCAGTGGAACTGGTGTGGGATCCGCCCTGGAACAAGGACATGATATCGGAAGCCGCGAGGTTGGAGTTGGGCTTCCTCTGATTGGTTGATACATCACATTGATGAGATCAAGCCCACGACGCTGCCGTGGGCTTCTTTTTCATCCCCGAATCCCCCTGACAACCAATTTCTAAATCAGTGGTATTGAATCGGTGAATGCCCGTTGCCTTTTGGAGACACCGGGCGATGACAGGAGAAAGCAATGAAGCTGAGGAATTGGGCGTTGCTGGCGGTGTTTTCGGTATCGGCAGTAGGCGTGGGTGCCGGCGCTGCTGAGAAGACCGCTGCGAGGAAGGCGGATCAGAAGACCGCCAAGGTCGAGAAGAAGCTTGAGGCCTTCACGGATGCGGAGAAGGCCGGGCCGGCGCTCAAGGTGCAGGGGGAATACGAGGGCAAGGCGGGAAGTTCCAAGGTCGGCATCCAGGTGATCGCACTCGGCGGGGACATGGTCCGCGCGGTCTTCTATCGCGGCGGGCTGCCCGGCGCCGGGGCGGAGGGCAAAGCGGCCGCCGAAGTCGAAGCCAAATCGCAGGATGGCAAGGTGGTCTTCAAGGGCCAGAGCTACAACGCGACGCTGGCCGACGGAAAGCTCACCGGCAAGACCGACAAGGGTGAAAGCTTTGAGGCCAAGAAGGTCATTCGCAAGAGCCCGACGCTGGGCTTGAAGCCACCCGCGGGGGCGACCGTGCTGTTTGATGGCAGCAACGCCGATGCGTTTAACAATGGGAAGATGACCGATCAGAAGCTGCTGATGATGGGCGCGGTGACCAAGCGGAACTTCAAGGACTTTACGTTGCATGTGGAGTTCATCCTGCCGTTCATGCCCGATGCCCGCGGGCAAGCCAGAGCGAACAGCGGCGTGTATCTGCAGAATCGTTATGAGGTGCAGATCCTCGACTCGTTTGGCCTCAAGGGTCTGAACAACGAGTGTGGCGGGATCTACACCGTGGAGGCGCCGAAGGTGAACATGTGCCTGCCGCCGCTGCAGTGGCAGACGTATGACATCGACTTCACCGCGGCGAAGTTCGATGCCAGCGGCAAGAAGACCGCCAATGCCAAGGTGACGGTGAAGCTCAATGGCGTGCTGATCCACGAAGGTTTCGAGATCCCGAAGAAGACCGGCGGCGGCAGCGCCGAGGGTCCGACGGCGGGGCCGATCCAACTGCAGAATCACGGCAATCCCGTTTATTTCCGGAATGTATGGGTTGTAGAGAAGAAGTGAGGGTCAAGAGGGCGGAAACGCGAAGCCCACGGACGATCGTCCGTGGGCTTTTTTAGTGCCGAGTGCGTTCAAAGTGCTGAGTGCTGAGTGGGGGTGACCTCGGCACTCAGCACTCAGCACTTCTGCCTTCATTGCGGTAGTTTGGCCAGGAGGTCCTCGAGTTCCTTGATACGGGCGTGTTCGTTGCCGTGGAGTTTCTGCACGTTGGCAATCGCCTTCTGGTAATGCTCGCGGGCGGCCTGGATTTCGCCAAGTTCGACGAGGGTTTCGCCCAGCGAGTCGATGTCGCGAACGACGTCGGGGTGGGTGGGGATATAGGCGGCCTGATCGATGGCCAACGCCCGCTCGAAATGCTCACGAGCCTCGTGGTGATTACCGAGCATGCGGAGGACCGTGCCGAGGTTGTGGCGGATGCTGCCGACGGTGGGGTGCGAGGTGCCGAGCGTGGCTTCCGCGACGGCCAGTGCCTGCTCGAAATGAGCACGCGCCGCTTCCAATTGGCCCAGTTTCATGCGCGCATAACCGAGGTTGCTGAGGGTGCTGGCGGTCTTGGGATGTTTGTCGCCGAAACGCGAGCGGTAGACGGTCAGCGCCCATTCGAAGTGTTTCAGGGCGTTGTCGGCATCGCCGGAGGCCATCAGGCACATGCCATAGTTGTTGACGATCGTGGCCACGTGGGGGTGATCGTGGCCATAGGTCGGCTCGTCGATGCCCAGCGCCCATTCGTAGTAGTGGCGTGCCTCGGCGAGATTGCCCAGGCGCATGTGAACCCGGCCGAGGTCGTTGACAATCGCCGAAACGGTCGGGTGCTTGTCGCCACGGGCCTTACGCGTCAGGTTCAAGGCGCGTTCGAGGAGGTCGAGACTTTCCTTGAATCGGCCATTGCGGAGCAGGTACCGGCCCGCTTCATTGAGGAGGCTCGAGGTGACTTCCGGTGCGATGTTGAGGGCTTCGGCGTAAGCGGTGGTGACCATCACGTGGGGCATGAGCGCTGAGCACTGGCCCCAGGTATTGACGTCGATGCTCTCGAAGGCGAACGCGTCGTTGATCAAACGAAGGGCCACTTCGGCCCAGCGACGCTTGTCTTCATCGGACAGCCGATCGCGGGTGACGGCGGCCACCAGGCGATGCATGGACACCGCCTGCTCATTGGCGTCCACCAGCGAGTACTGCAGCAGGGTGCTGATGGCGCCATCGAACATGACGGTGTTGGAGACGGTCGTGGCCAGGGGATAGGGGATAACGTGAGCCCCGCGGAAGAGCAGTTCGCGGCGGATTTCATCGGGGCTGAGGAAAGCGCAAAGGTTCAGCAGATCGCCCGCTGGGCGCGATGTGGCGCTGACTTTCTCGAAGGAAATGTCCCACGTGGTGGCGACGGTGTCGGGGTAGTCGGTGGCGGGGGGGCTGAGCCGCAGAATCTCCTGGCGATGGGTCTCAAATCGTTCCAGGTAGTCAATGAAGGTGATGCGGGCCTGTTCGATGCACGCGCCAGCCTGTTCCAGTGCCAGGGGCAGATCGCCAAGGGCATTGGCGAGGCGATTGGCCATTGCTTCATCGGTCTCAACGATTCCGGTTCGCTTGCGAAGGAACTGGATCGCTTCGGATCGCTCAAGCATGCCCAATTGGTACGGATTGGCCACGCCACGCCAGTTCGGGTTTCGGCTGGTGATGATGACGTTGCCATTGCGCCCCTGGGGCAGAACATGGCTGACTACATTGGGGCTCGGGGCGTTGTCGATGATGAGCAGCCAATCGCTGCGGCGATCGAGAGCACGCCGGATGGCGTCGCAGATGATCTCCGGCGGCGCATCGATGACGGTGCCGCCGGATAGATGCGTGCCGAGACGCAAGAGGTCCGTGATGAGCGTGGTGGGCTCTTCGGCGCGGACCCACCAGATGATGGCATACTCGTCGCGATGGCGATAGGCGTATTCGAGAGCCAGTTGCGTTTTACCGACGCCGCCCAGGCCGTAAATCGCCTGCGCCCGCTGCAGCGGATCGCGGCTGTTGAGGGCGCGGTGAATCTCCTTCAACTGTCGTTCGCGGCCGGTGAAATTCGGATTGCGATTGTAGGGAACGTTCCAGATCGTCGACAGGATCACATTGGGCGGCGGATTCGTGGTGGACGACATTGCACAACTTCCCTTTTAAGAGGACCTGAAGCTCCCGAGCTTCACCCCACCCCTGAAGTCGCATTGTAATGCCGGGATGGTGGGGGAGGTCAAGGGGCTGGATCGTCATTTGTCCCTTGTCCCTGGTCCTTTGTCCGTGGGGAGGGAAGCTTCCCAAGCCGGACCGGAGCGGAGCGCAGGTCCGGATTGCCTGGGAAATCGGGGAAGATCCGGACTTGCGCTGCGCTACAGTCCGGCTTGGGGGGAGGTTTCCTGTAGATCAAGTTGCTTGTGGAACCCGGCGGTGTCCGCGCCCAATTGACAATTCTCAATTGTCAATTGGGCACGGAGGGTGTGGATTTGTCAGCGGGCTGCGTCGTGGGTTTGTTTCGGTACTTATTGATGGAATTGAGCAGATCCAGTCGCTTGGGATGATCGGGCTCCAGGTCCAGGACCATTTGCCATTGGACGATCGCCTCGCCGAATCGGCTGGTTTCTTCATAAGCATTGCCGAGCTTCAGGTGCAGAGGGGCGGATTGGGGGCTCTCGTTGACGGCTTTGGTCAGGTAGTCGATGTACTTCTCGAGTTGGCCGACCTGGTTGTACTGCTCGGCTACCTGAACGTACGCCTCGACAAGCGTGGGTTGATAAGCGGATTTGTTGAGCTTAATGGCTTCGCTCAACAGGGAGAGATAGTCCTCGTACTGCCCTATGCCAAACGCCGCCTGGGCGAAGTAATAGTAGAACAGCGACAGATCCTCCTTGGGGATTGACTTCTGGATCTGCTTGTACATCTCATACGCCTGCGCGTGGCGGCCGGCGTTGAGGTAGATATTGGCGCGAAGGAACTGGATGTCGGGCCGATCGCCGATGCCGTCGGCGATGGCTTTGGCGATCTGGTAGATGGCGGAAGTCGCCGGGGCGGAGCGGAAAACGTCCTTTTGGCCGGGGACCCGCTCGATGAGGTAAAAGTCGCCGCTGATCGTGCCCGGGGCGCCGGATTTGACGGCCACGGTGATGATGTTGCCGAAATAGTTCCGCAGGTTGAAGTACGCCGAGCCGAGCTTGTAGTGGAGAATGGGACTATCCAGGCCCAATCGCAAGGCGTTTTGATACGACTCTGCCGCCAGCGCGAAGAAGTTCCCGGCCAGGTAAATGTTCCCCAGCTGGTAATGATCGGCGGCGCTGTTCGGATTGAGCTTGATCGCCTCCTCGTAGTATTGGCGGGCGATGTCGTGCTGGCCGAGGTTGTACTTGGCCTCCGCGAGCAGGTGATAGATCGGGTAATCGTGGCGGTATTTCAGAAGGGGCTCCAGCAGCGATGCGACCGCTTTCC
>JBLNDH010000496.1:0-6219 GCA_050261455.1 Bacillota bacterium | reverse complement strand
GCCCGCCTGAAGCTTGGCAAGCTCATCGAGTCGCGGTTGGGCAGCCAGATCCCCATTCGCCAATCCCACATTGTGGCTCGCACGCGAAGCACCGATGGCACGCTCAAGCTGTTGGTGGGCTTTGCCGGCGGTGGGGCGGTGGAATCGGTGTTGATGCTCGCCCCTGATGGCAGGCGGGCGGCCGGGTGCATCTCCTCGCAAATCGGCTGTGCTATGCGGTGCGATTTCTGCGCCAGCACTCGCCGGGGATTGGAGCGGAGCCTGGAGGCGGGCGAGATCGTGGAGCAGTTCCTCCATCTGCGCCACGAAGCCAAGCTCATAGGCCGGCGTCTGGCGACGATTGTCTTCATGGGCATGGGCGAACCGATGTACAACCTGCCCAATGTCATCCGGGCCATTCGGCGCATCGCTGCGCCGGAGATGGGGGAACTGGGCGGCCGGCAGATCACCGTTTCCACGGTGGGGATCGTCCCGGGGATCGACACCTTGGCCGAGGCCGATCTGAATGTGCATCTGGCCGTCTCGCTGCATGCGCCCGATGACGCAACGCGTTCTCGCATTGTTCCCATGAATCGCCGGTATGGCGTGGCGGAGATCATGGCCGCCGCCCGGCGCTTCCAGGGTCGCACCGGACGCATCGTGACCATCGAGTATTGTCTGCTCGATGGGATCAACGATTCGGACACCCAGGCGCACATGCTGGCGGATCTGCTGGGCGGTTTCCGCGCCCATGTGAACCTCATTCCGTACAATCCGATCGGGATGGGCCTCAGCGGGATCGCATACGCTACGCCTCCTGCGGGGCGCGTCCAGAGTTTCTACGACATCCTCTTCGGCAGGGGGGTGGTGGTTCATCTTCGCCGCCCGCGTGGCGACGACGTGAACGCCGCCTGCGGCCAGCTTCGCGAAACCACGATCAGGTAAGTCTGAGTGCTGAGTGCTGGGTGCTGAGTGCTGAGATCTGCCCTCACTCAGCACCCAGTACTCAGCACTCTCTTCACGCTGTTTGTGGATTTGGTGAATATCGGACGATGTCCCGGGGGCGCAATTCCTGCCTGGAAATGGCCGACTATCCGCAATTCCGCTTATTATCAGCCCTTCTGAGCACGCAGGATTTGCGGAGTGCCCCGCTAAAGTTTGCGCAGCTTCCCATCCGAACAAACAACGGCGAAAAGGACCCTGCGACATGGATCGCGGGACCCGCAGGCGAACGGATTCGTCTGCGAAGGACACTCGGACAAGGAGGTTCTCCTACCGCAACAGCATTTGCGCGTTACGCCGGGGCGGAGTTCCGGCTCAGTATCTCCTTGAATGTTATTTCGTTGTTGTAACGGTCGCGATCGACCCGGCGAGGGATCCGCTGGGACGCGATAGCGGCCCCTCGAAGGAAAACCACCGGCGGCGACCACGGATGATCGTCGCACCGTTGTGGCTCGGCACGGTCCGGGTCACTTGTCACGGAGGATATGATGAGTCGGATCAATACCAACATCTCGTCGCTGCAGGCCATTCATACGTTGACGAAGAACAACACGGACTTGTCGACTCGCTTGCAGCGGTTGTCTACCGGCTTGAAGATCAACAGCGGCAAAGATGCACCGGCCGCCTTGATCGCCAGCGAGACGCTGCGTAGCGAAATGTCCGGCATCAACCAGGCGATCGAGAATTCCGAGCGTGCCGGCAACGTGATCAATACCGCGGAAGGCGCTCTGAGCGAAGTCTCGTCGTTGTTGCTCGAAGTTCAATCCCTGACGAGCCAGGCCGCCAACAATGGCGCGTTGTCGTCGGAGGAAATCGCGGCAAACCAGCTCCAGGTGGATTCGATCCTCTCCAGCATCAATCGCATCGCCAATACGACCCAGTTCAATGGCGTGAAGTTGCTGAACGGATCGCTGGACTACACCACGAGCAGCGTTGATACCACCAAGTTCTCCAACATCCGGGTCAACTCGGTGCGTCTGCCGGATAATCAGCCGATGAATGTGGTGGTGGCCGTGACGCAGAGTGCCAAGACCGCTTCGCTGGGTTATACCGGCGGCGCGCTGGTCGCGGGCAACGCGGTGACCGTCGAGATTGCCGGCAACAAAGGCACCGAGCAGCTCAGCTTTGCCGGTGGCACCACCGTGGCGGAGATGGTCACGGCCGTCAACGCGATCAAGGAAGCGACCGGCGTCAGCGCCACCAACTCCGCCGGGGCACTGGCACTGCACAGCAGCGCCTATGGGGCCAAGCAGTACGTGAGCCTGACGACGGTGAAGGGTACATTCGCTACTGTGGGTGGCATTACCGTCGCCAAGGGCCAGGATGCGAAGGTCACCGTCAATGGTGCGGATGCTCAAGCCGATGGCTTGTCGCTTACCTACCGAACCAACAATCTCGACCTTGAGATGCAATTGAGCGCAGCCTTCAACACCATCGGCAACGATGATTTCTACATCACCGGTGGGGGAGCCAATTTCGCCCTGGGCTCGAAGGTCACAGAGCCGAACAAAGCTTCGCTGGGTTTGGCGTCGGTGTCCACGGGACGCCTCGGCGACTCGATCGATGGCTATCTCAGCACGCTGGGCAGCGGCGAGCCCAATGCCTTCAGCAAGGGCAACCTTGTCCGGGCCCAACGCATCATCGACAAAGCGGTCAAGCAGGTGGCCAACCTCCGCGGCCGACTGGGTGCCTTCCAGAAGGAAATCCTCGAGTCGAACGCCAATAGCCTGTCCGTAACATTGGAAAACGTTACCGCCAGCGAAAGCGCGATCCGCGACGCCGACTTTGCCTCGGAAACGGCGGCGCTCACGCGAGCACAGATCCTGGTTCAGGCCAACACGTCCGTGCTGGCCCAAGCCAACAGTTCTCCACAGAACGTTCTGTCGCTGCTGCGACAGTAACCGCGATAGCAGGATAGGCACTGGAAAGGGCGAGCTCTGTACGGGCCGCCCTTTCTTTTTTTTCGAATAGTGCCGCTGCTGGGGGAATGCCAATCGCGGCAGGGCTGGATGACCTACTGCATGGGGCAAGGCCCGTCGCCGCAGCAGTGGGCGCACGAGGCGGGCTTGCTGGCCTTCTCGGTCACCGCAAAGACGCTCAGGGCTTTCTCGGTCTTCTTGGAGCCGCATGAGGGGCAGATCACCTTGGCCTCATCCGCCATGGAGCGCACGAGCTTTTCAAACTTCGACTTACAACTCTGACAGGTGTACTCGTAGATCGGCACAGACAACTCCTTGTTCGTTGCGACTTCGGCGGTATTCTATGCATAGAGCGGCCGAGGTGAATGGGGGCTCCCGGCCCGTTTTTCAAGTCGGCAATTAACCATTTGGGAGGAGGCTCATGGCCAGGCAGGCTTCATCCGTCGATGTCAACAAGTTCATCAATGTTGCGCAGATTGGCGGCATCGAATCCTATGTCATCGATGACGGCCAAGGTCGGGGCGTACGCGCCTTGTGCGTGAACACCGGCGGAGGCCTGCGCTACCGCGTTCTGGTTGACCGTGGCCTGGACATCGATCAGGCATTCCACAATCAGCACAGCCTGTCGTTCCTGACCTACAAGGGGGTTACGCCCGCGACCCGCGCGTTGGACCGCGGGCTGGATTGGCTCAAGGGGTTTCCCGGTGGCCTGATCGTCAGTTGCGGGCCTTTCGGGATGGGGGCGCCGTGTACGGACGCCGGCGAAGAACTGGGTCTGCATGGCCCTCATTCCAACTCCGCCGCCACGCTCGAATCGGTGATTCAGCCCGATCCTCGTGCGGGGCGTTTGGAGATGGTCATTACCGGCCTGATCCGTTACGGGGCTCTGTATGGTCCTTGCGTGGAACTGCGCCGAACGATTCGCTCCACTGTTGGCGGCAATTCGATCGAAGTGACCGATGATTTCTTCAACGCCGGCAACACCAGCGTTCCCCATGCCTGGCTGCTGCATATGAACCTCGGCTATCCGCTGATCGACGCCGGGGCGGAGTTCTGCTACGACGAAGTGAAGGTCGAGCCAGTGGGGGGAAGCGAAACCGCTGCCGCCTACTTCAAGCCCGGCGTCAATTACAAGCAGATCCCCGAGCCCCTGGCGGAGCATAGTGGCCCGGATTCCCTGGTGGGTTATATCTATCCCAAGGCCGCCCGTGATGGCCGCACCACCGTCGGCGTGGTCAACCGCAAGCTCGGGCTGGGCTTGGCGATCCGCTACAACATCAACGAGTTCTCTCGTTGTGCCAACTGGCAGCATTGGGGCAAGTACGAGTATGTCGCCGCCCTGGAGCCGTCGACCGGCACGGTCGAAGGCCGGGACAAGGACCGCGCCCTTGGCGTACTGGGTTCCCTCCGAGCCGGCCAGCACAAGACGTATCACTATTC
Organism: Bacillota bacterium; assembly: GCA_050261455.1. Lineage (GTDB taxonomy): Bacteria > Planctomycetota > Phycisphaerae > Tepidisphaerales > Tepidisphaeraceae > JAPLNB01. Next base: position 1,879 of record JBLNDH010000496.1, on the reverse strand, counting down.
CATTAGCGTAGTGACGGGACGCGATGAACTGGAATCGCTCCGCGCGTTGAACAAGCGTTGACCGTCCCCCAGGATTTCACACGCTGCCGGCATAGTCGAAAAATCGGGGTGCTGTTGCAACCCGAATCGGCCGATGTTGTCTCTGGTAACATTGATTACACTACGGTTGCATCACTCGCGTGATGGGTACTGAGTGTGCACGCCTTGCCATGCCGCTAACCGCCTCCGTCCGTAGCGGCCCTATGCCCGCGTTTGAGCCGGGCTAGTCTTCTCGTCTGACCGTATTGGGTGATCGGAACACTCCCTGGTGCCAAGTGAATCGGCTCCTCCAAGCCTGCCAAGGGGGCTGTTATGGGCTGTTTCTCAAACTCCCTGCGAACCTAATTCCCATACCTTGTGATCACCGATTCCCGGGATAGCACATTTATTTTTTTGTCCCCGACCTTCTTGGGGGCTTCAAATGGAAGGCGTTGCCCGCCGAGTCGGGTAGCCGGTTCTTTGGAGAAAGGAAATCGCATGCGTCGCGTCAAGTCTGCATCTCGTCGTTCGATCACCTCACCCACTCGGTCTCGTCGTCATGCGAGACTCCCCTTGGCTCTGCTGGAATCGTTGGAGTCTCGCTGGCTGCTGAATGATGCGCCGGCCATGTACGGCGCGGAGCCTATGGGGGCGATCGATGAGGACGCGATCAACAACGGCACGCTGGTGGCGACGTTGATCGGTGCTAATGGCGCCGATGCAGATCCGGGCGACGTTCTGGGCATAGCCGTGACGGGAGTGGTCAATGCCAATGGCCAGTGGCAGTACTCCATCGACAACGGCATGACCTGGAACGAACTGGGGGCACCATCCACGACCGAGTCGCGACTGCTTGGGCCGGATGACGTGGTGCGATTCGTGCCGAATGCCGATTGGAGCGGCACGGTGACCGATGGTTTGAGCTTCCGCGGCTGGGACCAGAGCGCCGGCACGGCTGGGACGCTCGTGGATGTGTCAGTCAATGGTGACATAACGCCTTATAGTGCCGAAGAGGTCTACTCCAGCATCGTGGTGAACGCGGTCAACGATATTCCCAGCTTCACCAAGGGCGGGGATGTGAGCATCGCGGAGGACGCAGGGGCCCAGAGCACCGATGGCTGGGCGACCGCCCTCTCGGCGGGGCCCGCAGATGAGGCCGGCCAGACGTTGAGCTTCGAAGTGAGCACGAACAACGACGCCCTATTCTCGGCCGTGCCGGCAATCGACAGCACCGGCAAGCTGACCTTCACGCCGGCGGTGGACGCCAGTGGCACGGCCACAGTCACGGTGCGGCTGAAGGACAACGGCGGTATCGCCGCGGGTGGGGTGGATACCTCGGCCGACCAGACCTTCACCATCACGGTCACGCCAGTTAACGATGCCCCGGTGCTGGCGGGAACGCAGAACCTGACGGCGATCAATGAGGACGCCACCACCAACACGGGCACGCTGGTCTCGGATTTGATCCTGGGCCAGACTATCGACGCGGACAGTGGGGCGCTGAAGGGCATCGCCATCACGGCGGTGGACACAACCCACGGCACGTGGGAATACACCACCGATGGCGGCACCACCTGGACGGCGATTGCGGGCGTGGCGAATACCACGGCACTGCTGTTGGCGGCCGATGCCAACACCCGCGTGCGGTTTGTGCCCACGGCCAACTGGAACGGCACGGTCACCGCTGGCCTGACCTTCCGGGCCTGGGACCAGACGACGGGCACGGCCGGCGCGACGGCGGATACGACCACCAACGGCACCACCACCGCCTTCAGCACCGCGACCGCGCAGGCGAACATTGCGGTGAACGCGGTCAATGATGTGCCCAGCTTCACCAAGGGCGGGGATGTGAGTATTGCGG
>JBLNDH010000495.1:0-5297 GCA_050261455.1 Bacillota bacterium | reverse complement strand
GGGGGTGGAGATTGTGCCTCTGGCCGCAGAGCCGCTGCTGCCCTTGCGGGAAGTGTTGGGGGATCTGTACCGACGGCAAGTGACGCATCTGCTGGTGGAGCCCGGGCCGACGCTGGCCCATAGTTTCTTTCAGGCGAATCTGGTTGATCGGGTCTGGGTTTTCCAATCCGCCATGCGCATCGACTCGTCGAGTGCCCCGGCGGCGGCCCCTGTGGATTACCCGATTGCGGGGCAAGTCGAGCTCGAAGGGGATTTGCTGACCGAGTATCTGAATCCGTCCAGCGATGCGTTCTACAAGCTTGAAGGGTCGGCGGATCTGCAATTGGCCGCCGCGGATCGCTCAATGCGCGGGTAGGTGTGCGAGCAGCCGATCGATCTGTTCCTCCGTGTTGTAGAAATGGGGCGAGCAGCGCAGCCGGCCTTCACGCACCGCGATTTCGGTTTTGTAGTCCTGCCGGAGCATTTTGAAAATCGCGTGATGGTCGTGAGTTTTGGAAACGAAGCTGACGATGCCGCTCCACTCGTCACTGCGCCGCGGGCTGAGGACCGAATATCCTTTGGCGGTCAAGCCTGCGATCAGACGATTGGTCAACTGCCGGATACGCTCCGCGAGGGTTGAGCTTCCCACCGAAGTGATCAGTTCCAAAGACGCTTTCAATGCCAGCAACCCGGGGATGTTGTACGTGCCGCACTCGAACCGGCCGGCGTCGGGCTTGAGCGTGAAATCGTAGGTGCCATAGTCGTCGGCGTTGATCACATTCAGCCAGCCGACAATAAGCGGCCGCGTCTTGCTCAGCAGTTGCCGCCGGCAGTAGAAGATCCCCGCACCCTCGGGACCCAGCAGCCATTTGTGTCCATCGGCCGAGAGATAGTCGATGTTCATCGCTTGGACATCGACGGGGAGGATGCCCAGCGACTGGATGGCATCGACGCAGAAGAGCTTGCCATTGGCGCGGCAGTACGAGCCGATCGCGGCAAGATCGTGTCGCTGGCCACTGGCATATTCCACGTGCGACAGGCTTACCAAGCGTGTGCGCGGATGGGCGGCGGCTTCGAGGATTCGTTCCGGGGGAACCCGGCGTGCACCATCGGCACCGGGTTCTTCGGGCACCATGACCAGTTCTGCTCCAAATTGCTGGGCGACATCCATCCAGGGATAGATATTGGCGGGATACTCCACGCCGCTAGTCACGATGCGGTCGCCCCGTTGCCAATCGATCCCCCGAGCCACGGTGGCGATGCCCTCGCTGGTGTTCTTGATGAAGGCGATTTCGTCGCGATGGGCATTGATCAGCGAAGCTGACAGCACGCGCAACTTTTCCATGTCGCGATACCATCCCGTGTTGAGGTACGCCACGGACTCGGCCTGGGCCGCGTAGGCCCGGATCGCATCGGCGGCACACCTCGGCAGCGGGGAGACGCCGGCATGATTGTAGAAATCCCACTCGCGAAGGATCGGAAACGCCTCTTGATTGCCAATCAGGTCCATGCCAGAGGTTTACCACGAAAGCAGCGCCAAGGCGAAGGGGATTTGTTGTTTGGATCGGCGCGGTACGCATTCGATCGGCTAGCGAAGCACGAATGCCCGCAGGACCCCTGGCCCGTTCACGCCAAATACCCGGGTCATTCCGATGTCAGCCGTTTGTGCAGGGCCGGTGATGATCACCGTTTCGGCACAGGCTTCCTCTTGGCCGATCTTCTCATAAAGGTCCACCAGGTCCGGCACGAAATCGGCTGGCTTGAGAATGACGACGTGGATGGGCGGAAGCAGCGATAAAGCCCGCGGGTACGCAGGCGTGGTGCGCAACACCAGGCCGCCCACCTCGGCCACCGCGCAGTGCACATCGGTGATGCTGCAGTCGATCCTGTGCATCTCGTCTTGCGTCAGTTCGGTCGTGCGGCGGACGTCAAAGCCCGCTTCCTTCAGTGACTCGTAGAGCTTGAGCTGCGTGAGAAATGGGGAAACCGGCAGAGCGATTCGCCGGCACTTCCGCTCGTGCAGGAATCCCACGAGTTGTTCGATCAACTCTTCAACGTGCACCAGTTCCACCTGCATGTGGTTCTCCTGGGCCCGCTTGTCAAACAGCTCACTCAGGCCGATCGCCATGTGAACCAGGCGTGTGACCGGCTCGTCAATCGCCGGGGGGACCGGTGGCGTCCCAAGGGGCTCCGATTGCTGCAACGCCTGGCGAATTCGCTGAAGGATGCCCTGGCCGGCCAGATCAGTCATGATGAGCCCCCTTCGTATCGGAGCGGCGCCGCAGCCAGAGGTGATGGAACGTCTCATGCGTCGGTGCGGGCAGATCCCGCACCTGAGTCCAATTGGCCAGGAGACCATCGCCTTCGGGGATCCATTCGGTCTCTTGTGTGCGTCGTCGCGGCCGCCAGTTTCGCAAGACGTTGGCTATGCGACTGAGCGCACCGTCGCTTATGAGCCGCATCCATGATTGGCAGGCTTTCTGCGTCAGGCGGCTGTCCAAGCGACGGGCGACGATGTCGCGTCGCAGATTCATCAGGTGCTTGGGAATGTTGATCTTCACCGGGCAGGCGTTGGTGCAGGCTCCGCACAGAGTGCTGGCGTAGGGCAAATCCGTATGCTGTTCCAGCCCATCGAGCAGCGGCGCGAGGATCGCGCCGATTGGCCCGACATAGGCATGTCCATAGGCTTGGCCACCGATGCTCCGATAGACCGGGCAGGTATTCACGCATGCGCCGCAATGGATGCATTGCAGGACCTCGCGATAGCCGCTGTCGAGAATCCGGGACCGGCCGTTGTCCAGCAGGACCAGATGGAATTCCTCGGGGCCATCCTGTTGAGGGGCTTTGCGGATGCCGCCGAAAAGGGAGGTGTAGACGGCCATGGTTTGACCGGTGGCGGAGCGAGCCAGCAGCTTCAACATCACGGAAAGGTCGGCCAGTCGCGGCACAACCTTTTCAATTCCCGTCACCGTTACGAGAACGCGTGGCGTCAGGCACTGTCGGGGATTGCCATCATTCGCAAGTAGACAGACCTGCCCGGTTTCTGCGATGAGGAAGTTGGCGCCGGTGATGCCCATGTCGGCCTGACGGAACTTGTCTCGCAAATGCGTCCGCACCTGCATACCCAGCTTCTGTGGGTCGTCGGTGGGAGGGACCTTCAGGTATTCGGCAAGCGTCTGGGCGATCGAGGCCTGGTCTTTATGGATAACCGATGCCTGCGGATGGCCCGGCCGATCATGACTGATTTGCCCGATGAACCGGCCGAGATCGGTTTCCACCACATCGAGTCCCGCTTGCAGCAACGCAGCAGTTAAGCCAATCTCCTCGCTGACCGTGGACTTGGACTTAACGACGTGCCGGCAGTTCGTTTGGCTTGCGATATCGAGGACAATGCGTTGCGCCTCGGCGGCGTCAGTGGCAAAATGAACCTGCCCGCCCGCTTGCTCGACTTTGGCGACCAACTGCTCAAGGTAATAGTCGAGATGATCGAGCGTGTGCTGGCGTATCTGCTTGGCCAAGCCGCGCAGGGCACTGGAATCGGGCAGTTCCTGCAGGCGGTGCCGTCGAGCATCGCAATAGTGCAGCGTTACGCTGCGAACGGCTTTTCGCAGTCGCTGGTCATTTGCGGCTTCGGTGCTGACGCGATGAAAGTCAAACATGGCTGTGGTTGGGATTGTATCGGCCAGGAGCATGGCGGAAAGACCAGGATCGGCCGCTTGGCTGATGTGAGCCGCTACCATCGGGTGGCATCGATCTTCAATCCTTCCGCGATCAACTCGGCGATGTGCTTCACCTTTGTATGGGTCCCACGTCGGTGATACAGGCCCGAGAAATTCATGACGCACTCGGCCTCGTCGCAGATGACGGTGGATGCTCCGGTGGCGGCGATGTTGCCCAAAGCTTCCTCGGCAATTGCGCCGCTGATGGCTGGGTGGTTCAAGGCGAACACGCTATCTGAGCCGCACGATTGGTTGGCGCAAGCCATAGGTCGGTAGTCGAGGTTGCGGATTTCCCGCAGCAGCCGCTCGGTTTCACTTTGGCTGCGGATGCCGCGACCGAGGCAACTGGGGTGATAGGTCACACTCTCCCTCTGCGGCAACTTCAGCAACGAAAAGTCCACCTTCAGGACCTTGTCGAGAAATTCCACAAATTCGTAAGTACTCCGGCCAACCTTACGCATTCCGCGTTCCCATCCGATGTCGCCGCGGAAGAGACGCGGATAGTGCTCCCGCAACATGGCGCAGCAGTCGGCACTCGGGGTGATTACATAATCGTAGTGCTCGAAGGCTTCGATGATGGGCTTGGCCAGTTCCATCGCCTGCTCGTGGTATCCGTTGGCATAAAGCGGCCGGCCACAGCATTGGGGACTGTCGGGAACGTGGACGCTGCAGCCGAAATGCTCCAGGATCTTCGTAACTGCCACCCCGACGGAAGGATACGTCTGATTGATCAGACAGGTGGTAAACAACGCCACATCATACGCCATACATTCTCACCACGAATTCACGAAAACCCCAGCCCAGACAAAACCATATTCGAAAGCCCCCATCCCTTGCCCGAGTGTTCAAACTTACAGTATTCTCAACTGTTTGGAAACACAATTGCTTGGGTAGAAGGAAACAATGTCTGCACAAGATGCATCGACAATAGCGAGCCAATGGACCGGCCGGTGGTGCTGGACACAAAAGCATCTCTCCCGACCGTGGAACACATACGCCTATTTTCGCCGGACGGTTGAGCTGCCAACCAAGCCGCAATCGGCGATCGTTCGTATCTCCGCCGATGCCCGTTACACCCTCTATGTGAATGGCAAACGCATTCACGAGGGTCCAGCCCGTTCCTTCCCGACCTCGCAGAGCTACGACACGCTGGATTTGGCCAATGTCCTGCAAGCCGGGAAGAATGCCATTTGTGCTATTGTGCATCAGTTCGGTCTTCCCACGTTTCAGAGTATCTATCGCGACGCCAGCGGGTTTCTCCTGGATGGGGTGATTGACCTGACCGATCAGCAGATTCCCTTGCACACGCCCGAGGGATGGGTATGCCGGGCGGCGACCGCTTGGCGGAAAGACGTGGCTCGCCGGACGGTGCAATTGGGGTTTCAGGAGCATTTCGACGCCGCCGATGATGTGGTCGGCTGGATGTCTCCGGATTACGCCGCTACCGAGGACAATGGCTGGAAGAGACCGTTTGATATCGGCCCGGTTGGGGTGCATCCTTGGCTGATGATGGAAGCCCGGGGCGTGCCTCTGCTAGCCCAGCATGAGGAGAGTTTTCAGTCGGTGGTTGCCCAATTCGTCGGCGAAAACGCGCGGGGT
>JBLNDH010000494.1:0-6513 GCA_050261455.1 Bacillota bacterium | reverse complement strand
GCCATCAAGACGCTCGACGAGATCGTTAGGATGGCTCAAGCCCACCGCTGCCAGGTGATCCTCCCGCAACTGCGGCCGATCGTGAAATGGCCCAGTGGCAAGCCCGTGCAAATCGATTGGGCAGACTTTGATTCCATCGTTGCCCCCTGGTTGACCGGCGATGCCTTTACCGACCTGGTGCCCTTGGGCTATTGGCCATTGCCGACAATCGATCATCCGGAGGACTTGGACACCCCCTCGCGTACCGAGTATTGGAGTGCCGCGGCAGCGCATTTCGACCAATTCGAATGGCTGACCCGTTCCGCGGTACCCTTGGAAAAATCCACCTCTGAGCGTGTGCGCCTGGCCGAGAGCCTTGAGCTCTCCGAGGAAGCCGCCCGGATGCTGGCCATCCATCCCAAGCTGCGCGTTGCGGTGCCCCTGGAGGAGGATCAGATCCACCTTGCCAGCCCCACGAATCCCAAACGAATCCCACTCAATGCCCTCGATCGCATTCTGTATGCCGCTCCCGGGCTGGTCTCCGCCGCCCCGATGCAGCGGCTGCCCGAGGGTGTGGGCACACGCTGGCTGCGGACGGACTTGCCCGGGGTGATTCCGTACGCCGGGGCCGGCGCCGATGAGCGGGAAGTCCGCCTGTGGGCTTGGCTGGCCTATCTCAGGCGTGCCCAGCTCATCCAGTGGCCAAGCGTGTTTCCCTCGCAGACCACTTCGGCCCAGCCGGGCAATCCCGAAGAACTCGTGTGGTTCTATCCCGGATCCTGGTTTGGCGTAAACGAGCCGGTCCCCACGCTGCAGCTGAAGTGGCTGCGACGCGCGCAACAGGATTACGAGTACCTGTGGCTGGCGCGACAGCGTGGCCAGGCCAGCCGAGCCATGACGCTGGCGCGAGTGATCGCTAAACCGGTCGAAATCCCGCCGACGCAGACGCCGGACGCCGTATATAGCCTGATGTCCGGCAGCAGCGACCCGCACACCTGGATCGAAGCGATGGACCTGCTGACCCGGACCATCCTGCTCAGTCAGCCGGGCCAAGCAGTCGATCCCGCGGCAGAAAAGCAGCTCTCCTATCAAATGACCAGTTGGAGCAAGACCCATGAGCAACCCCTGCTCCTGGGCCGATCCACGGAATGGACTCGCGGTGGAAGTCAGTCGCGAGTGGTCGAGCTCAAGCTGGGCCTTGATGTATACAATGCCGCCGAACAGCAGCCGGAACGCAACCGCCTGCAGTGGACAAGCGTCCCCGAAGGCTGGCAGGCAAACCCCTCGCCCATAGAGGCACCCCAGCTCAAAACCTACAGCGTGAATCGGTTCCACATCACCACCCAGATCAACCTGGACAAGCTGACGGCTGCTTCCCGCCAGCCCGCCAGGGTAACGTTCATCGATGGATTCACCGGCCGATCGTACACCGTACCCGTGATGGTGCCCCTTGCGTACACGGAACAACGGCAGGATGCGCCGCCCCAGATCGATGGGGATCTCGGCGATTGGGCTCCCGAGGACGCCCTGCACGAGGGACCGCTCGTACAGATGCTCAGTCGGCCGATGGTCGAACACCAGGAGTTTCGTCTGGCCCAGCTTCCGTCGGCGATCTACTCGACCTGGACGCCAAGCTGGCTGTATTTCGGATTCCGCGTGGAAGGCGCCGAAACCTTGCCGGCCAATGCAGAGTCCAGCTTCATCACGTACCAGGCTAATCGCGCCTGGGGGGAAGATGTATGTGAAATCCTGATTCAGCCGGTGTACGCGGACAATTCCGTCGGGCCTTTGGTGCACCTGGCCATGAAACCCCGAGGCCAGTTGGAAGTCTCCCGCCGCCTGGCCCCCAAACAGCACGCTGTTCCCTGGCAGGCCTTTGCCGGCACAGGCATGCGTTACAAGGCGTCCATGCAGAATGCAATCTGGCGTGGCGAACTCATGATCCCCTGGGATGCGATCAACGATCCTCAATATGCCGGGAAGCGACCGGCCTTTCTGCGGTTCAACTTCGCCCAACACCGCGGTAAATCCGGCGAATCCGCCAGTTGGGCCGGCCCAATCGACTTCGGCCGCGATGAGGCGTTCATGGGACTGGTAGAGGTCCGCGAGGGCAATTCAAAGCCCGAAAGCCGAAGTCCGAACCAGTGACCAACCGGCGAAGCCCGAAGGGTAGTTGAATGGGGTGGGCCTAGGGGTCCATCACATTCCCTTCGACAGCAAGTCCTTCCTCGCCCCTTTATTGAAAGTCAGAGAATCCGTGTCCTCTTGCCGAGGATCGATTCCTGGCTCCCGAGCTCGCGAAGCCGCGAAGACAACGCGAAGAAGACCAGCTACAGCTCTTCCACCCTCGCCCGGTACTCCGGGAGAGGGTTGGGGTGAGGGTTCAGAGCCAAGAGCATACCCAGACGGGAACTGCTCTAATTCTTTCTTCCTTCGCGTCCTCTTCGCGTCTTAGCGGCTTCGCGAGCTCTGCTCTCATGGACAGGAATCATCTAGTTCTCAATAGCTACGCCCCCCAGCGGCGGGTTTTCCGCGCCACGCCCCTCCTCTACATCCCGTCACACCCGCTGTGATGCTCCCCTAGACCGCCGGGTGCCACTGGCCGCTTGCCCGCCAGTGCTCTCCACTAGGAACCCATCAGTGTGAATTCCCAATCGACCCTCACCCCGCCACGTCCCTAGTACCCGGATTCATAGCATCTCCCACTCACCAAGGATTCCCGTCCGCCAGTCGACCCGGCCCCGTCCCTGTCCCCGGCCCCGGTTCTGTCCTGAGAAATCACACCCAGACGCGTCTGATCTTCTGCCATTTGGAAACCAGCTGTGCCTGCATATCACTGTTTGATGGCAATCCACGAGGTTGCCAATCACGTTCGGATCTCGCGATTCTCCTCTCTCCAGCTGAGTTCATCTCCATACCCTACATCGACGCTAGACGCAGTAGGACTCTCCCGTCGCGACTTTTTCACTAAAGCACACGTTGAGGCGGCGTCTGCGCACTGTACTCCCAGATCCATAATTGATCTCCCGTCGCCGCATTCGCAAAAAACAACCGTCCATCTGCATTGACAGGTTGCGACATGTCAAGATCGCCGTCCACAATGCGTCGCGTCCCGGCAGATGTCCCATCGCTCGAATACGCAAAATCGTGTTTGACAGGATCAGGCGATGAATCGAAAACCGCAATGTTAAACACGATGCCGCTATTGATGACTTCGCGGGCCGCAGGCGCCAGGCGATCCGCCTTCGCAGAACCCCGCGGAAGGCTGAAAGTGGCAATCTTGGCTGTCCCGCGTGATGTGCCGTCGCTGCTCCAGAGCTGGATCCGAGGCCCTCGACTCACGAATGCGTACAGCTTGCCGTGGCCAACGACAACTCCGGTCTGATCCTCGTTGAAAAGGAAGCTGGGCACACGGCCCGAATGCAGCGGCGCAATCAAAGCGGTGCGTCTGCCGTTGCTGGCCCATAAATCGGTCCCATGCGCCCCGTCAACGAAGTAATAGAGCCTCCCATTCAGGCTCGTGAGGCCAAAACCCCCTCGCCCGATGCGAGCCGCGCCCTTGGCGTCAAATCGCCACAGGCCCGGCTGTTTCCCGCCACGGACCTGAAGGAAGAGCGTATCTCCGACGGCGACCGCCTCATTGGTCAGTCTGTCGGAGCGGAAACTCGCAATCTGGCGCGTTCCCTTGCCGGTGCCGTCGCTCATCCAGACCCAATGTTGATCGCCATCAACAAATTCGAAGAAGGCTAGCCGCTCGCCCAGGACAAACTTGTCCAAGCCAAGTGGCAGACGGGCACTGACTCGACGCGTGCCACGGACGGTTCCGTCGGTCGTCCACAGTTCGCGCTGGTTGGCGGCGGACAAAAAGAAGACCCTATCACCCATCAGTGGCGTGCCGTACCAAGCAGCGGGGCCAGCATAGACCTTCACAGTTGTGTCAGGCGTGCCCCGCGTGCTCCACAGCCCCTCCCCCTGCCGATCCTCCGCTTTGAAGAACAGGTAGTCCTTGGTAGAACCAAACCAGTATGGGTCACCCGATTGCCGCCCCGGCCAGATGTCTTTGACCAAGCTCGTGCCTTCAGGCGTTCCGTCGGTCTTCCACAATTCCGTACCGGTTGAATCGGACGAGCCCGCAAAATATGCGTCATGGCCCAAAGCATAGAATTCCGCCGGGCCCGCCAATTGCACAGTCGCATTCCCGACAGCAAGCAAGCAACGCGACTCGAGGGGTTCAATAAGTTCGAGGGAGTGTGGTGGCTGCATGGCGCTCTCCGGGACCTGGGTCCTACAACCCCGAGGTTCCCCGCCACATTCCTGCCGCCCCACACTCTGCAATCATCCTATCCGCCCGGCAGCCTTTCGCAAGCTTCATTTCGCCCCAACTCCAATCCGCAGCCATTCCCTCCGCATTATCGGATTCTTACACATTCCCCTAATTTTCTGCGAACATTTTTCCACCCCCAGCGTAGTACCCTCCAGCGGCTTGTCCGCTCGCCTCTCCGGCCAACCGGATCGGCGGCTCTTTCTCAAGTGAATACCCCCGGCCGCGAAATTTCTCGCGCCCAAAATCGTGTTCTGCGCCGCCCTCGTCGCTGTCCCCCGGCCACAACTCCCCACCGGCCCACCCCTTACACAATTCCCCTCCTCCACCCCCTCCGCATCAAAGGGTGGTCCTCAGTGTGCCCAAGGGGGTCCCAGGGAGGTCCCCGGTGGTCCGGCCGTGTACCCCCACCGGACTCCCAGCGGTCCCCGCGCATGCTACCCCCCTACCAACAACCCAGCGCCCCCCTCAGCACTCAGCACTCAGCACTCGATACTCAGCACTCAGCACTCAGCACTTAGCACTCAGCACTTAGCCCTCAGCACTCAGCCCTCATCCCTCACGTATGAAACTGGTGAATCCCCGGCGCAAGAGTACGGATTTCCCCCAATGGACCAACAAACTCGGCCTCCATCCCCGGCGGCAGTTCGATCCGAACCGCCAATTGATCGTCGGCGGCTTTCTCCCACTCAACATGAACCGGCCCCAGCGGCGTGGGCACACTGCCGCGGGCAAAATCCAACGCCACGGGCAGCGGCGCTATACGCACCTGCTTCCACCCCACATCCACCGGCATGACGCCCAGCACCTGCTGGCTCAGGTGATACACCGGCGAGGCCGACCAGGCATGGCATCGGCTGTCGTTGGGCGTGGGTTCCCACACCTCCCAGAACGTGGTGGCGCCCTGATCCATCATGCCGCCCCACTTCTCGCGGATCAGGTCCACCATCTCCGCGCGGTACCCCGCGTCCGCCAGCGCCTCCAGAACATAGGCGTAGAAGTACGGGGATGCCGTCAGGATCTTTCCCCGGCGAGCATGGGCCGCCTTGAGCAAAACCTCTCGCGCCAGCGTGGGATGGGCTTCGGGTTTGATGTGCAGCAGCATAGCCAATGCGTTCATCTGCTGCGAGATCGAGTCGATCGGCTCTTTCTTTGCGGGATCAAAGCCATCGTGCCAAACCTTGGCCTTGGGATCCCAGAAGTGTCGCTCGACCGCAACTTGGAGAGTAGAGGCCTTGGCGTTGTAATGCTCGCTGCGCTCCGGATCCTCCGCGATGCCGCACAGGACCGACGCCCAGCGAAGGGCCTGCAGGTACATCAGATTCAGCACCCCGCTGTAATTGCCTTTATACAGGTTCTGCCAATCGAGGAAGACCCAGAACCCATCGAAGTTGCCGATGAGTCCCTCAGGACCTTCATGGGCAGCCAGGAAATCAAACAGCCGGCGCATCGCCGGCCTGCATTCGCGCAGAAGATCCGTTCGGCCTGTATAGAAGTAATAATCCCACAGGGTCCCGACCCACATCATCATATAGTCGGGCAGGCGATGGAGCGGCATGTCGGCCGGCGGATGCGCATGAAGCGATCCGTCGATGGCTTGCGACTGCGCCACCTGCCGGATGCCCCGTTCGAAAAGGGAGACGTCGCCAAACGTGTACGCATTCACCCGGAACTGCACGCGGGCATCACCCCACCACTGGGCCTGCTCACGCCACGGACAATCGACGTACGCATCGAATATGCAGTTGCGCAGGGTTTCCCGACCGATCCGCCAGATCTGATTGAGCCGATCGTCACTGCATTCGAACGTGCCGATGTCCTGCACGCGCGCATGAACCTGCCGCAACGCCACCCGCCGAATCTTCAGGGGACTGCTCAGGTTGCGGAAAACCAGCGTGGCGTAGCGGAAACCAGTGTAGTGGAACGGCTCCCAATACTGGCTTCCCTCCCGGCAACGGTACCGGTCGGCAGTTGCCTGCTCGCAGACCGTGCCGCTAACAAGGACCGGCGCTCCGTTCTTGTCGATCTCCTCGGTATAGAGGATGTCGATGATCTCGCCCCCCGCCGCTTCGGCAATGTCGAGCATCAGATGGCCCGCGCGGATCTGACCCAGGTCGAGGACCACCATGGCGAACTGACCATCGGCCGGCACAGGAACGGTGGTCAACTCGGCGGCGTCGCGAAACATCGCCTGCGGATTTTCCAGCAGCGTC
>JBLNDH010000493.1:0-2846 GCA_050261455.1 Bacillota bacterium | reverse complement strand
CGTGGCCGGAACCTCACTGGCTCGACGCCCCAAAAGGACGCCTTGCTCCCCACGGGCGTTCCTAGCGCCGATTTCGCCTGGCTGCCAACCTCCCCCCTGGCGGGAATCAGCCTCGCCGCGGCCGACGATACCGCCGCGACCGACGCCGCACGCGCCGCCGCCCGGGCACGCCGCCGAGGCCCTACGCCCCGGCCTGTCGATGAACCAACCCCCGAGGAAACCCCCGTCTACCGCGCCACATTCCAACAGGATGTGGAAATCCTCCAAGGCGGCCGAAGAATTGCCGTCGCCAAAGACCTGATCGTGGATTATCTCACTGAAGCGAGTGGCGAACTGAGCATGATTGGTCCCAGTGCCACCCAGCCCGCCGCAACCCCCTCCGCGACGACCCGTCCAAACCGGCCAACGTCGCGCCCTGCCAGACGGATCGCCCGCGCTGATCGCCCCCGTGCATCGCGTGGCCCCGCTGTTCCCGGCGCTTCGCCGGCCACCACTCCATCCACACAGCCCGCCACCGCCGACTCCATGGATGAGCCCATCGAGATTCGCTGGAAAGGGCCTCTGACCATCACGCCTGTCCCCGGCGACCGTCCCGATCGCATCGCGCCCGGCGAGTCCATTATCAAGTTGGTCGGCGGCCCCACTCGCCCTGTGGACCTCGTTCGCAACAGTGAGCAGGGCACCAGCCACATCCACTGTGCCACCTTGACCTACTGGAGTGTCGATGGCGGCCTGCTGCTTGAAGAATCGCCCGGCATTGCCGTCGAGCTCAGTGATACCCGCGGCACTCATATTACCACCCGGATGCTTGTCTTTTCCGAAAAAGACGCAACCGCGTTGCTGACGGGCAAGAGCCATGCAACGCTTCCCTTGGCCGAAGCCAACGCCGCTGCCGGTAAGCCGGCAACTGCCCCCGCCGACGCGGCCACTGCTAAGAAAGATCTGCTGAATGTCGATTGGACCGATCGCTGCACCCTCTATCTCCAAGGCGATGCCCTCGACGCCATGGTCATGAACCGCATCGATCTGTGGGGTGATGTCGTGGTCGACCATCCGCAACTCAAGACCCGGTCCGATGCCCTGCAGCTTCGGTTTGCCCCCCAGACCGAAGCCGACAAGGCCGCACAATCCGACGACCGTTCCACCCCTCCGCTGCAGCAGGTCGATGCCACCGGTGGCGTCCGCTGCGTTGTCGTCGGCGCTGCCGGCGAAACCGATGTCCGCAAAATCAACTGCGACAGTCTCAAACTCCTGACCGCACGTACCGAGCAAGGCCGCCTCTTCGCCCGCAACATCATCGCCATGGGGCACGTCGATGCGACCGAACCCGAACGCCAGCTCCAGGCCGAGTATGTCCATGTCACTCTCGGCCAGCCCACCACCAGGCCCTCCACCACCCGTCCCACGGACAAAGGACGCGATGTCATGCCCGGCGAACTGGAAAGCCTCGTTGCCCATGACAACGTTCGTGTTAAAACCTCCGACGGGAAAACCGCCAAAGCCAATCAGTTGACGATCGAAGTGAAGGACGGCGTGCTCTCCGCCACTCTCCATGGCGAACCCGCTGAGGTCGGTGATAGTAAAAACACGTTGACCGGTCCCATCATTTCCATGACCCCCGATCGCGAGCAGTTCGTCGTGACCGGCCCGGGCGAGCTCAATGGCCTCGTTCAGAAAGCCGAGGACAACGCCGCTCGTCCCGTCAAAGTGAAATGGAACAAGAGCCTCCGGGCTGATGGCAAGGAAAACCTCCTCGAAGCCTTCGGTCAGGTAAAGGCCACAACCATCGATGCCAGCGGTGCCGTCACGACCACCACCGGTGATCGCGTACGCATTGCCACCTCCCCTCGCCCAACCACTCAGCCTGCGACCACCCCCGTGGTCGCCAGCAAAAAGTCCACCACACGTCCCAGCGAATTCGAAATGCTCGGCGATCGTGAGGTTCGCAGCATCGCCCTTGAGGATGGCGCCCTGGTCGAATCGATCCTGAAGGATGCCGCTGGCCAGCTCCAGCGGGGTTTCCAGGTACGCTCTGCCTCCATCCACTATGATCGCGAGACGCGGAAGCTCACTATTCCGCACGCCGGGGACATGCTCTTCCAGGACTACCGCGCTCCGGCGGCCCAACCCGCCGCCCAATCCGCTGCCAAAGACCCCTTCGGCATCCGCGGTGTCACAGCCTTCAAGTGGGATGAGAGTCTCACCTACGACGAAGGCGCCTCGCGCATTACCCTCCTCGGCAAGGTCCTCATCGCCCGTGTGCTCAAGCCGGGTGAACCGGACGAACCGCTTCGCCTGTTCGGCGACAAGCTCGTCGCCGAGCTCGAACCCGCGCCAGGTAGCACCACTCGCCCGGCCGATGCAGGCGACTTGTCCGCCAAGCTTCAGTTCAAACGCGTCGTCGGCGAAGGCAACATCCGCATCACCAGCAAAGTCCTTGATGTGACCGCCGAAACCATCGAGTTCGATCCGGTCAAACATGTGCTCTCTCTTCGCGGCACCGAACGCAACCTCGCCACCGAATGGGACGAGCACGGCATGAAGACGGCCACCTTTGACGAGATGATCTGGGATACCCAAAACTCCAAGGTCCTCTACTGCAAGGGCCTCTCTGTTGTCTCTCGCACCGCAAGCAAGGTCGGTGCGTCCGCCGAGAAACTGCAGCGAAAGTAACGCAAGGTCCCGGGAGGGCGAGACTCCCGCCGAGCCGCGATCTACCGAACAATCGCAACTCGCCAGAGGCTCGCTCTCCCCCCTAGATCGCCTCGTCGCCCCGCGGCGTGGTCACCTCTGGTGACCATGACTCGGATGCGCCGACCACGCAAACACCGCATCCTGAGCATTGA
>JBLNDH010000492.1:0-6030 GCA_050261455.1 Bacillota bacterium | reverse complement strand
CCTTGAACCCATAGCTCCCGTCATCCGTACACGGGTAAACCGCATCGCAGATCGCGCCCAACTCCTTCTCCAGGATCACATACGGCTTGCTCCGCCCTCCCATGATCGCCGAGACCCGATTCCCCTTGGCTTTCAGCGCCTCGGCTTGGGGATAGATCACGGCGGTACCCACGCCACCGCCAACGATCACCGCGTGGCCGGCGTTGTGAATCTCCGTCGCCTTGCCCAGGGGGCCGGCCACATCGGAAATCTGGTCGCCCGCCTCCAATGAGCAGAGCTTCCGCGTCGATGCGCCGATGGCCTGGATGATAAGCGTGATCGTCTTCTGCTGTTTGTCCGCGTGGGCGATGGTCAAGGGGATACGCTCGCCATCACCCGTCGCTCGGACGATCACGAACTGCCCTGGGCCGCAATGGCGTGTGACGTGTGCCGCTTCTACCACCAGGCGCCGTACCCCGGCGGCCAGCCACTCTGACTGAATAACTCGATGCGACATTATATTTGATCTCGGAATCCTTGAAGACCGCGGTCTTGGCTCGATCGCCGCAGCCTGTGGCTGTCTCAATCGCAATTGAACAGGCTCGCGATTCGACAGCCACAAATGCCCATTCGGCATCTCGACCATCGCTACGCCAAGGTCGCAGATGCCACTAATCATAAGCAGACCGCGCAAGGGTAACCCCCTGCGCGGCCATAACGCGGTTGGTATCGGGAAAAGGAGCCCGCGGGGCCAGTTGCCGGCCGGCGTCCAAGTCTTCCGACAGCCTGCGCCCCGACGGACCACCCGCAAGTCAAATTAGAAGATGCCTTGTTGCACCATGGCATCAGCAACCTTCACAAACCCGGCGATATTGGCACCGCGCACGTAATCGGTGAAGCCGGTGCTGTCTTTTCCATACTTGACGCAATTCGTGTGGATGGAAGTCATGATCCGCTGCAGTTGCGAATCCACCTCATCCGACCCGCGACGCATGCAGCCGGCATTCTGCGTCATCTCCAGACCGGAGACGGACACACCACCCGCGTTGGCCGCCTTGCCCGGGCCATAAAGGATCTTCGCGTGCAGGAAGGCATCCGCAGCCTCCGGCGTAGAAGGCATGTTCGCGCCCTCGCTGACGCAAATGCAGCCATTGCTGATCAATTGCTTGGCGTCGTTTCCATCTAGCTCATTCTGGGTGGCCGCCGGGAACGCCAGATTGCACGGAACCGACCAGGGCCGCTTGCCGGCCAGGTACTTGGCGCCGGGGAACTTGTCGGCATATTCGCGGATGCGCCCCCGCCGCACGTTCTTCAGCTCCTTGACCCACTCCAGCTTCTCCGGACTGATGCCGTCCTTGTCCACGATGGTGCCGTCGGAATCCGACATCGTAAGGACCTTGGCACCGAGGGCATTCAGCTTCTCAACCGTATACTGGGCCACGTTCCCGGATCCCGAGACGGTCGCTGTTTTCCCCTGGATCCCATCCTCGCGGGTTGCCAGCATCGCCTGCGCAAAATAGACGGCACCGTAACCCGTGGCTTCGGGACGCAGACGCGAGCCACCCCAGGCTTGGCCCTTGCCCGTCAACACGCCATTGAAGCGGTGGGTCAGCTTCTTGTACTGCCCAAACAGATTGCCGATCTCGCGTGCACCCACGCCGATGTCGCCGGCCGGGACATCGATGTCCGGCCCGATGTGGCAGTACAACTCGTTCATGAACGCATGACAGAACCGCATGACCTCGCCGTCGCTGCGGCCGTGCGGGTCAAAATCGGACCCGCCCTTGGCCCCGCCCATCGGCAAGGTCGTCAGGCTGTTCTTCAACACCTGCTCGAATGCCAAGAACTTCAACAGGCCCAGATTCACCGACGGATGGAACCGCAGACCACCCTTATACGGCCCGATCGCGTTGTTCATCTGCACGCGGTAGCCGCGGTTCACCTGAACCTGCCCCTGATCATCCACCCAGGTGACCCGGAACATGAGGACCCGGTCGGGAACCACCATGCGGTCCAGGACTCTCGCCTGCCGATACGCCGCGTTATCCATCACCACCGGCATCACCGAGCGAACCGCCTCGCGGACCGCTTGATGGAAAACCGTTTCGCCCGGTGCTTGAGCCGCAACCCGTTCCATGAAAGCGTTCACGGCATCTTCACAACCCATTGTTGACTTGCGCTCTGCCACTGTAGACATTCGTTCTCCTCAGAATTGCGACCCGTATGATCACCATGCCAGTTGCTGGCACTCAGTGTTTGTCTTTGCAGATGCGGCCGATGGAATCCAGGTAGTGCTTCAGCAACCAGAACTTCTCAAGGAATTCCGCCCAGCCACATTCCGGGACAAGCCCTTTTTCCATCTCTGGGCTGACAATGCCATTGGCCGTCACATGAGGCTTGAACGCCGCCCACAGTTCCGCCCATACTCCGTTCGCATCACGCGTAATGGAGTCCGCCACTCTTAACAGGTGCTCCAATTGCGCCGGCGATGCAGAAACCGATGCACTGCAGGACGTACGGAAACCGGGTCCCTCAGAATCAGGGGGTGCCACCATTTTGATACCTCCGCGGGACAAGGAATCGTTTCGAGCCTCGGATCGACTGCGAGATGAGCAGGCACTTTCGCCTCTCCCCTCGCAACCGGGCGGTGAGTGTAGGAGGCACACCCCCCCTCAACAAGGCAGACACTTCCCTACATATGCCCCATGTTTTCCCAATAGCTCATGCTACAACTGTTACACACGAATTACCCACGCAATGGGTAGTCTAATTGCATTATCCTATGCCGGCATATTGCTCGTAAATGACTTAAGCCATTGGTCCGTCCCAGATTATGCGACGCCTCCCGTTTTGAGCAGATCTGCTTGACGACGGCCCTAAAGGTCATGATCATGACTTGATCGAACAGGGGGCGGAACCGGACATGTGTATTTCATAGGTGATTTGATGAGCAGGATCAGACATAGCAAATCATCGCAGCCCCAGCTCCCCAGCCCGGCGGAATCCAGCAACTCGCGGTCCGAACTCGAACGCAGCTTGCGGGAACGCATCAAAGAACTCGAATGCCTCTATTTCATCTCCAACCTTCGGGAATCTCACAGGCACTCCATCGATCACTTCCTGCAGGGGGCGGTCAACTACCTTCCCAAGGCCTGGCAATATCCTGAATACGCCTGTGCTCGCATCAGCGATGGAACGCGGCAATTCATCAGCGAGGGCTTCCAAGAGAGCCGTTGGCGTATGGCAGCCGATGTCCAAGTCGACGGCAAACCCGTGGGGTCCGTCGAGGTCTTCTATCGCAAAGGCGTCCCCGTCCTGCCGGACGGGCCCTTCCTCAAGGAGGAATCCGCCCTCATCCGTGCCGTGGCCGAGCGAGTCAGCACAGCACTGGCCGACCTGAAAGTCGAAAACGAACTGCAAGAAGCCCACGAAATGCTGCGTGGCCAGCATCAAGCCCTTCAGGAGACCAACATCGCCCTGCGCACCGTGCTGGCGCGACTCGAAGATGAAAAGCGGGAGATCCGGGCATCCACCTTGGCCAACATCCAGAAAATCGTCATGCCGATCGTCTTTGAATTGGAATTGACCGTCACGGGCCGACAGCGATCCTACGTCACTCTCTTGCGCCAAAGCCTCCAGGAGATTGCCTCTCCATTTTTGAGCCAGCTGTCCAGGGACCATCTGGAGTTGACACCGGTCGAAGTTGCGATCAGCACCATGATCCGAAATGGATTGTCCACCAAGGAGATCGCCCAACTCCGATGTATATCCGAAGCGACCGTGCGGCGACATCGAGAGAATATCCGGAACAAGCTCGGGTTGCGGAACCGCAAAGCCAACCTGGTAACCTACCTTCAATCGGCCTCGCCCGATAGTTCTTCGACGTCTGCCGATTGATTTCGCTGATCACATAATGGCAAGTTTACGACCGGCCAGTAGCGATGTGCATGATGTTTGCCTGATCGAACTCCTCGGCGAGGTAGCCGGCCGAATTCAACGTGCTTTTTCCTCAGCGGAGTACGGTATGCCTTAAGTGCTATAGGCGAAGCTTGGACGCCAATTGCACGAGTTGGTCAACCGGCAACCGTCCCATCAGGCAGATCCAGCGGCCATCTCGCTCCGTCATGGCCATGTTCACACCACCGGAGGACTGGACCCGATAGGTGATCCCCTCGTGCACCAAAGTCGAGCCTTGCGGGGTCTTGATGTCGCCGCTGTCAGCAACGGCCATCGTGATCGGAATTTCGTTCACCATCAAAGCGACACAAACCATTTTCTTGCGCCCAACCTCATGGACGCAGCAGGCCATTATGTGATCGTCGGGCATATCCGGCATCGCGGGTCGCTGGGGCCACTCTTCCGACAGCGCCGCGGCGGCCGCATCGATCGAGGTTACCTTCTTGACGTTATGGGACTGCCCGGACACCATCTCCTCATGGACATGGGCCAGGAGTGCGGGCGAGGCCAAGGCGGGGCCGCCCGAGGAGAAGGCCAACGCAGCAATGAAGCCGCCGACCAGAATCAGGATGGCAGCCGCAATGCGTAGGGGCCGCAGCCAGATGCGATTGGTCCTCGCTGCCTCCGGCATTGGGATCTGCTGCCGCAGGCTGGCAGCCAGTCTCGACGTATCCACGGGAAACGATGCCAGCTGATTCAGGCGATGGGCCGTCGCCCGTAGCATCGCCCGACCGCGGTGCGTGCGCGACTTCACCGTCCCAACAGGCACATCCAGGATCTTCGCTGCGTCCTTGTGGTCCATCTGCTGCACATCGACCAGGAGCAGCGTCCAGCGGATTTCCTCGGGCAATCCCAGCAAGGCGTCAATCACCTGCTGGTCCGAGAATGCCTGCAGGACTTGCTCCGGATTCTGCCAAGCCTCCGAATCAGCGCCGGCATCCGTGCTCGCATCGGCCGGCTCGACTGGCAGCTGCTCCAAGCTCACATTACGAACCGACGATGCCGCGGAACGCAGGGAGTCAATCCGCGTGTTCCGAAGGATGGTCATCAGCCAAGCCTTGGCGTCTGTCCCGTCCTGAAGACGGTCGATGGATTTGAAGGCCTTCATCATCGTCACCTGGGCCAGGTCCTCCGCCTCGGCCGAGTTGCCAGTGAGGAACTGCGCCGTACGCAGGACCATGGCCAAATGCGGCCAGATCAGGCTGTAGAACCGTTTTGTCGCCTCTTGTGGGTCCAACCTGTTCCTTCTTGGCCGCCGGCTAACAATCAACTAAACGAGACAACGCGTGCGGGAGGTTCAATACTCATATCGGATCACGGCCGGCGGAAAAATCCCGAACGATGAACCTGGCCCTAAGGTAACTGCGTTTCGTACGTGTCGGCCTCCGCGCCGATGCGACGGAGGCCGAGCGAAGTTTACGCGGGAGATGGTCATGTTCAAGCATGCCAAACGAATCGGGACCCTGGGCGGAATCAGCCTGCTGGCCTTGGTCATAACGGGCTGTGCCACGACCAAGAGCCAATCTCCTTACGCATTGACAGGCGAGCAGCCGCAGATCACCGGTGCACAGGAGATCGCTCGGTGGAGCGATGACAAAGGACGCTTTCATCCAGAATGGCGGGTGGGCATCAACCGGCCGCCTGGATATCCCAAGCCGATTCCTCAGTAGCCTGAGGCGGGCACGGACCGTATCGGGCCTGCCAGACTAAGATCACCACACAGTGACAAGGTCGTGAGTTCCCTTGAATGGTCCACATCATGGAGACACCCATGAAGCACTCCAAGGATCCTGCCTGGCAGCGGCAATCGGCCCATACTCATCCGGGGATGAATGAGCATCCGGAGAAGCACGGCGGCGAGTCCAAGCTCATGACCGATCCCGTCTGTGGCATGACGGTCGATCCGAACAAGGCCCAACATACGGCCGAGTACGAGGGTCGCAGCTTCGTCTTCTGCAGCTCCTCGTGCTACGAGCGGTTCCGCGAAGAACCATCCCGCTACGTCCATGGGAGTGCTTCGATACCCCACGACCGAGCGGCTCCCTCATCGTCGCCAGAGCTCGCCACGACGGGGGTGATCTACACCTGCCCCAT
>JBLNDH010000491.1:0-9802 GCA_050261455.1 Bacillota bacterium | reverse complement strand
AAGCTGTGCTCGGATTCCATGAGCAACTGGAGCGCACCGTGGAGGTGGCTCTGGTCCTGCTCATCGGCGGTATGCTGACGGCGGCGTACCTGCCTCGGCAGGCCATCTGGTTCGTGCCGCTGGTCCTGCTGGTGATTCGACCGGCGGCGGTGCTGCTGGGGCTCGTGGGCTCTGGCGTCAATTGGGTGCAGCAGGGACTGATCGGCTGGTTCGGCATCCGGGGCATTGGGTCGGTGTACTACCTCATGTATGCCATCACGCATGGTCTGCCTCCGGATCAGGCGCGGCTGCTGACCGGGCTGACGCTAAGCCTGATCGCCGCTTCCATCGTGGCTCACGGCCTCTCGGTTACGCCGCTGATGAGACTATACCGGCGCGTCAGGTTGGGCACGAACAGACAGGCCAATGCCGAGGCCGGCCGGACCTCAGGGCCAACTTCGACCGGCTGAGGCTGATGGCCCACAGTGCGCTCTCCATATCGCAGGGTTCAGTCTATCGGCTGTCCCCGCAGATGCTCCTGAACGTGGCCTGCGCCCTGGATCTTCCACCGCTCTGCGGCCGGCTGTCCGCAGCCCTCTCCGTAGATCTCGCGCGTGTGGCAAGTCGATGTGTCTGGAATCATTCTGCATGTTTGCGTGAAACGGAACAGGAGTTGCAAGGTGTCTGGCGGCTTTACGGAACGGAGCTCGTGATCATGGCCGCTCGGCCAACGCGCCCCCGGCTGCTATCACTGCCTTTCTGGAAGGTGTGGAGGTTGTCATGACCCAAAGGTATGAAAATCCGGCGGATCGTCCCCAGCCCTATGTTGCCGGAGCATCAGGGCCGAACATCGAGATGAATACGGCCATGGTCTCGCCGATTGATCGGCTGCGCTGGGCGGCCGTGCTGGGCGGCATTTTCATCGCGTTGTCAACCTTAGTGGTGCTGAGCCTTCTTGGAATGGCCGTCGGTTTCAGCGCCTACGACCCTGGCGATACGGCTCGCAGCTTTGGAATCGGGGCGGGGATCTGGGGGGGCATTTCGGTCCTGCTGGCGTTCTTTGTCGGCGGCTGGTTTACGGCCCGTGCTGCGGCCGTCCGCGGCGCGAACAACGGAATCATGAACGGGGTAATGGTCTGGGCAGTGGCCATTCCGCTGATGCTCTACCTGCTCAGCAGCATTCTCGGCTTTGCAGCCAGCCAAAGCCGTGGTGAGGTGGACCGGGTCATTCACGCTTCGGTTCGAACGGATGAAGCGAGCCAGGCGATCCGCACCGCGGATCCACAGCAGAAGCAGCAGGTGGCACGCACCGGACGGAATGCCGCCTGGGGCAGTCTGATCTCCGTGATGCTTGGGTCGAGCGTCGGATGGCGTGCCAGACCACCAGGAGCACCATCGCGCCGATGATGGCCACCATCAGGCTCCAGACATTGAAGCCCGTAACGCCGACCGCTCCGGCCGCATTGAAGATCCAGCCGCCAATCACCGCGCCGACAATGCCGAGCAGGATGTCCAAGGGGAGTCCCTGGCCGCTCCTATTCACGAGCTTGCTGGCGATAAAGCCGGCGATGAGGCCCAATACGATCCAAGCAATGACGCTCATAATCATGCGCTGGGCGGGTACGCGGGAGCCCGAGGATACGGCAGCCGTCGCGACCGAGATGCTTCAGGTGGAGAACGCGGGGACTATCCCGGCCGCACGACCCCCAGGACCACTCCGTAAGGAGACACGGGCATGCCATGAAGATGAAAGAAGCGGCCATTCGACGACGACGAATCTCCAAGTCATGTGCGTGTTCCATGGCCACGGCTCCGGGCCTCCCGTCAAGCCCGCTCTGAGGCGACATAGGTCGCTGTTTCCTGGCACCCTGGGCCAAGTCCGCCTCACGAGCACACGCCACCCTTCAAAGTCGATCGAGCTTCAACTCCCGCTCGGCCGGGGCCTGCTCCGACAGCTCGGCAATGCGTCTTCCCTCTGTCGTCAGCTCATGGCCGCCGCCAATCCCCACGGTCCAACCCGATCGCTGGCAGGCATCCAGCGACGACGTTGAGCACTTGCGCAGATCACGGTGAAGCAATCGGTGCAGCAACACCCGTTGCCTGACCGACAAGGTGAGAACCTTCCCTCGTGGCCGGCAACTCGCGGAATCCAATGATGATGGGGGCACTGGATTGGCTCCTAAACATGTCGGCGACGCACACCGAATAGCACCAGCAGCAGGCCGAGCAGCGCCAACGCGGTGCCGCTGATGATGTACCACGTGGTCGCCTGCGTAAACCGCCCGGTGAAGGTCTGGCTCACCTGGTCCGAGACCGAATGCGATGCGTTCATGCCGATGATCAACAGGATGATCCCGACCACCAGCAGGACAGTTCCGAGAATGCAATGGACTCCCATGATAGGTGACCTTAGCGCTCGCCGGCCGTCTGCAGCGTAGGGAGAGCGCTGTCCATTTTCTTTAGCAGGGCCTGGCCTTGCTCCATGCGTTGCTTGATGTACTCCCGATAGGGAAGGCCCGCCGTGTGATGCAGTTCAGCTCGGCTGCTTTCCAGGTCTCGGACCAGCAGCAGGTGCAACAGGGCCAGTTCGTCGTCGGTGAATTGAGGTTGGGTTGGCATGATGATGATCTCCTTGACCGCCCGTGGCGATCATTGAATGTCTGATGCCCCAGTGTCTGCCGGGCCAGGCTTACTTCTCGGCCGCGGGCGCAGTGGTCGGAGCGGTCGTGGGAGAGACCCAGTCCTTCACCGCGCGCCCGGCCTGGTCCACCGCCTCACCAGATTTCTGAGCGGCCTGGCCGGCCGCATTTCTGGCCGTGTCTGTCGCGCTCTTGGTCTGATCGACGGCTTGCCTACCGGCATCATTGGCGGCGTTGATGCCGGTCTTGGCAGCGGTCCCGGCTTTGTCCATCCCACGGTCCATCGCATCGCCAGCCTTGTCGGCCGCGTTCTCGACCGCTGTCCCGGTCTTCTTCGCATCGTCCCGATCGCAGCCGAAGAAGGCTGCGGCGGCACTGAATGACAAGACCGCGATGAGCGGCAGGTGGAAAACTCCTGGTTTCATGGCAGTTCCTTTCTTTCCGCCGGAGCGGCGCGTGTATGGAGAGAGTCATTTCCAGACGGGTTCGAACCCGGCGAGCGGCGAGACGCCCAATAGGCGTCCGCCTCCGTTTCCATTTTCTCAAGGCGCGTGTAGTAGTCGGGGAACTCCTTCAGGTGTGCCCAGGCGACCTTGCCGGTCAATACCAGATCGTCGTTGGTGACGTTCGTTTCGGGATCGCGCGCACCGTGCTCGAGTTCCACTTCGAGACCGCGACGGAACTGATCGAGATCAACGTGCGTCCAATCGGTACCAAGCTTGATGCCCACCTGTTCTGCTTGATCGCCGCTGATTTGCTGTGACCGGGCCATTGTGGAACCTCCTGGAAGGATGCTGAACGGATACGGGCCGCTGCTTTGGGGCAGTATGCATTGGGTTTCATGGCGAGTTCCTTCCGCCGTTCCATGTATCCGAAGGAATGCTCTGGGCGAGCAAGAACACCTGCACCATGGCGCCGCCGGTGAAGGCATGC
Source organism: Bacillota bacterium (assembly GCA_050261455.1). GTDB lineage: Bacteria > Planctomycetota > Phycisphaerae > Tepidisphaerales > Tepidisphaeraceae > JAPLNB01. Next base: position 6,251 of record JBLNDH010000491.1, on the reverse strand, counting down.
ACCACGGTGCCGCTGCTCGTTTCGACCTCCGCGGCCGCTTCGCGCACGTCCACGCCGGTGATTCGCTTGATCTCCTTCCGCAACACGTCAAGTGAACTGGCGAACAGCCGCCGGTGAAAGTCCTGAACCTGGGCGGCGCCTTCCGGAGTTCTGGCCAGGGCCTTCTCGGCCGGCGACAACGCATCGTGCATCGTGACCACCAGCGTGTCCCCGCTCAGGACAACGGTGACGGCATTGGGCACGCGGCCGGTTCTCTGCTCTTGGAAGATTCTGGCCACCTGGGCGACCTGCTGGGCCATGGTTGTGTTGGGCTTGTCCATACGGTGCTTGCACCCAAATAAAAGAAGCCGACGCGGCCAAACGCCCTGAGGCGTTCAACCGCGTCGGCTTACTCGTCAACGGGCCTCTCGGCACCGCCGGGCTGCCCTTCATCTAGTCATCCGACAACTTCGTTCCCGACTTCACGGGATCTCCATCGCTGCTTCGATCATAGGAATGGCAAACGCGGTAAGCAAGCGGATACTTCCAGGATGGTGAGATTGTCCAGCAATTGGTATTGTGGCGGTTGTGATCAGAACGCAGGGAGAAATCGAAGCCGCGATCTGCGATGGAATCAGCCGTTTCGAGCAGGATTACATGGGCCGGGGCCCCAAGGACATCCGCGCCCACCTCATTGGCGACCTGCTGGTGGTGCGCCTTCGGGGCGTGCTGACGGCGGCCGAGCAGCACCTGGTCAAGTCGCTCCCGGCCGAGAAAGGCCGAGATTTGCTCAAAGAGGTGCGGACCCATCTGATCGAGACGGCCCGGCCGGTGATGGAAGCGATGGTGCAAGAGGTGACCGGCACCAAGGTGCTGAGCCTGCACCACGACATCAGCACCGCAACCGGGGAGGAGGTCGTCCTGTTTACCCTGGTCGAATCGCCTCTCGTCCGCGAAACGAAGAAGAAGTAGGTCTTCTTCGCCGCGATGAACCGCAGTTGAGACAAGACCGCCATTCCTGCCCCACCCGCCCTTGAGGACCAGTCGCGTCAGCGTGTTGCTCACAGTCACCTGCTGGTCACCGGTAACGCCGCTGTCGTGTAGAATTCGCGGGCCCTGGCCAGCAATTGGTCCTCGGTGAGGTGCTGCTGGTCCAGTACGATCGAGCCGACGACGCGCTGGGCGAGGTCCTTGTGGCGGCGCTTCAACTCGGCGAGCAACTGGTCCATCGCGCTGCTGGCCCCGGTACCGCTGCCGAACACCAGGATCTTCTCAGCACCTTGCAGCGTCTTGGCCACCGCCTCATAGAAGCTCTTGCGCTCGGGCTTGCGCTGGCCGTGGGAATCATCCTGGACGTAGTGGAGGTAGCGGCCGAAGCCGTAAGGATCGTAGGGGGCAATGTGCTGAGGCACGGACCCGTGCAGCTCCGCCCTGTAAATGCGGGCCTCGCGGTGGTCGATCACGACCAGCAGGTGCGTGCCCTCCGCTGCGGCCCCCGGCGAGGCCGCGTCGGACCGCTCAAGGTAATGGCGGATCTCCATCAACTCCTCGACCTCGGCAACATCCTTGTCACGCGAAGGATGCAGGACCAAGGTCTGTCCGTTGCGGATGATCTTCAGGCTCCCGTTGGGCTCTTCGGCCACTTCGGCCAGTGCGCCAAGCAGGGACCGCACGTCGCGCCAGCGGAGGTTGCGAGCCACAGGGTGTTGGAAGAGGGCATCGTAGGTGCGTTGATGAGATCCGGTGAGTTGTGATGTCATGGTGTTAGCTCCTTATGACTGCGCTCGCCGGAGCAGGATCGCGCCTCGGCGAGAAATACTTTGGAAGGGCCAGCGAACTTGGCCCAACGAACAAGAGGGGCGGGGGAGGCGGGCAGCGTGGCGGGAGTGGAGTCTCTTGCCCTGGCTCGATCGCCGGTCAACTACGATCATTATACGACGCACGCGGGGCGAGAAGGGATGGCAAATGTCAGGCAGCGCGCCGATTGTCTTTATATGCCAACACCCTGCCCCAAACGCGGAGGGCATTGCTGTTGAGCCAGCCTCCCCAGGCTCGGACTGGGCAGCGTCGGTCTATGAGCAGGCTGGTGCGGAGCTGGAAGCGGGCCTACGCCGGCCTGCCTCCCACCGTCAGCCGCGTCGGCTGCGGGGCGGGAGTGTAGTTGGGCTGCACGGCGATCCGCAGAGGACGGCGGTTGCTGGGCGGCAGGCCCTCTTCGTCCACGATGCGCTGGATGGCCATGATGCCTTCGATGAGGGTTTCGGGGCGCGGGGGGCAACCGGGAACATACACGTCCACGGGCATGAACTGGTCGATGCCCTGGATGGTGGCGTAGCAATCGAACACCCCGCCGGTACTGGCGCAGGCCCCCATGGAGATCACCCACTTGGGCTCGGTCATCTGCTGGTAGATGTGCTGCAGCACGGGCATCATCTTGATGGTCACCCGGCCGGCCACGATCAGCAAATCCGCCTGGCGCGGGCTGAAACGCATGGCCTCGGCCCCGAAGCGAGCGATGTCATAGCGCGAGGCGGCGGTGGACATCAACTCAATGCCGCAGCAGGCGGTCGCGAAGGGCAGCGGCCAGAGGCTCGATCGCCGGGACCAATTCACGATCTTCTTGAGCTGCGTGGTGAGAAGGTTGTCGGGCAGCAGTTGCGTGTCCATGGCGGCTCTCCTCGGCTATCAAATCCCTCTCTTTTATGCTGGTGGCACCAAGGGCGTTTTGCAGGTCCTTCGGTTTGCTTGATCGTCATCCCGACACCCCATGACTCATGGCGCGGTCCGAGGCTTCGTCTCCGGCGGAGCTGTGCGCTTGAGGTCGGCGATCTCGCGTTCCAGCCCAGCCGTCCGGGAACGGATGCGGACCTCCCGTAGCTCGCGCACGGTCGTGACGATCGTGCGGATCAGCAGGCCGGCTATCAGGCTGAGGAAGGAAGTCACCAGGAGCACCAGTAGGAGGTTAGGTCGGTCATACTGCGTGAAGAGCAGATGCAGCCGGGGCTCGATCACCGCATTCATGTTCAGCAGCAGCAGCGTCATGAGCAGGATGCCCAGCAGGAGCAGCAGGATGGCCTTCGTCCAGATCCGGATCTTCAGCAGTCGATCGTTCATTGTTCACCTCCAGCCTTTGCGGCAGGGCCCACATCCTGAATCTGGCTCGACATCAGCAGGGCACGCATCCCGTAGCTGGGCAACCCGTGTCGGAACTCCACTTCATAGGCGGTGGCGGGACTGAACCAGGTACTGCACACCAGACCGATCTCGCCCCGATGCAGTTCCAGTTCGGGGACGTCGTGGGTTAATCGAACACGTTGGTCAACTTGGATCTGTCTCATCGCTTAGCTTCTGCGCCTGAATGGGCGCGTCTCGGCATTGTCTTCTGTTGCATCATGTGGCGGGTCCCAGGGCACCGCCTTCGGAAAGCCAGCGTTGATCGACCTGCCGGTCTTCCTCCCGTCGAGCCGAATCGGCACGCGGAGCTTTTCGCTGGGCGGTCCATTGGTTGGCACACGTTTCGGAGCAGAACCGGTAGGTATAGCCCGTGGCATCGTCGTGACGCAGGGTGGGCGTGGTGTGAGTGAAGAACCCTCGAATATGAGTGCCGCACTGATCGCATTTCTTGGACATGACGTTCTCCTGATAGTAATCCCCATCAAGTCTCCGGGCCCAAATCACGACAGACTGCCCCAAGTGGGCCGTATGCCGCTCCGGTCGCCGAAACCTCCGGGATGAGGGCCGCTGATCTCGGGCAACTCGTCCTGATCGCCCTCCATGGGCTCAACCTGCCGGACACGCAGGATCTGGCCCATGCACTCGGTGCCGTCCAGCGCCAGCATGGCGAGCAGGGCTTCTTCCTCCGAACTCATCTCCACAAACCCCAACCCTCGGCTCTGCCGCGTGTCGTCGTCGGTGATGATCTCTGCATTGCGAACCGTGCCGTACTCCTCAAACAACTGCCCCAACTCAACGCTGTCCATCGTGCAGGACAGGTTTCCGATCTGTAGTCGCGCGCTCATATTGATCTCCTGATCACCAGACAAGCTGGTTCTTGGGCGGGCCAACAACGCAATCGCTTTGTTGTTGCCCCGGTGATCGGAGGGGCGAAGAGAGGCAAAGGGTACGAGGCTTTGGGAAGTGTCGCGTGCTCTGACTCGGTCGTCTATCCGACCCGTTCAATCATAGGTACGGGTCGGTGAGGAGTACAACCGAATCGGGCATGCATGGCTATGAGCGGACGGGGCTACTCAGCCTTGTGCGTGGGATGGCGTGGTCGCTTGAGGACGCTGAGGATCTCGTCCTTGAGCCGAAAGGGACCGGTGCCGTGCTCGTGGGGATGACGGCGTCGGCGGCGCGGCGGCAGCAGGCGAATGCGGTGCTTGCGCAGCCAGGGTCGCACCCGCCGACGGATCGGGGGAATGACCCGCAGCAGCAGATTCACCAGCAGGACGGCTCCGCAACTGGCTGCCCCCAGGATGACGACGGCCAGAAGATAGATAAGTGTTTTCGCCAACAGCCCCTGCTGGTACAGCCGTTCCAGCCAGTCTGCTCGCAAGCCAAAGAGCCACAACAACAGGGCGGCCAGAACGAGCGAGCCCCCCGTAATGACCAGCAGAAAGGTGCGTTGCTTCAACGGGAAGCGTCGGCCGCGCAGGACGCGTGCGGTCAGCTTCCGCTTGCCGGGGAAGTTGACAAGGGCGAAGCCAATCAGAAACAGCGGGATGCCGCCGGGACCTGGAACCAGCGGACCGGCCACCAACGAGAGGAGAATCAACGTCCAGCCGATCAGGTTTTTCAGAATAAGCCAGGTATACCCAGCCAGGAATCGCTGCTTTCGCGACGGTTCGGGCAGTCGCGGGGGATATGACTCGGTGCCATCCATGGTTCCGTGACGCTTCCAATCCCACTACCGCCCGGCCTTTTCGCCGCTGGCCAGGGTACGGGCAGACTGTTTCAGCAAGGCCCAGAGCTCGCGGGCTTCGGGGCCATTGATCGTGAACGATGGGCCCGCGGTCTGGCTGGAACCGGGAAACCACAGGTGGAGTTCCTCGGGACTCACCAGAGACGCCGCACACACCGTCTGTACGTTGATCAGGGTCCCGTGAACCAGGACGAACGCCGAAGAAGTGTCTGACATGGTAGATCTCGCTTTCAGGTTCAGGCCATCCCCTCGGTGTGCACTTGCGCGAACTCTTGTCTCTGCGGGTTAAAACCGCTCAGACCCAACCATAGACCGCTCAGTATGAGTATTTGGTCCAAGCTGGCTGATTCTCCCATTTCGTTTCAACCCCCGGTGACAAGAACGCTCTGAACCCCAAATCGGTATTGCGAGGGGAAGCTACGTAAGGCGCGGCTGTCGGAAAGGGCCGCGTGTACTGATTCGGTCGTCTCGGCCACGTTGATTATAGGCGATGCCGGATGAGGATTGCGACGAATCCGGTGATTGGGGGGATACTGCTCGCGCTCATTCCATCATTCGCCGGCCTTGTTCCACCGTCGCCGCATCAAGCGGAATATTGCCATCGGCGGCGACGATCTGCTGGCCCTCCTGAGAGAGCAGAAACCGCAGGAACTCCGCCGTCGGGCCCGTGAGCGGCCGGTTGGGCGGCTTGTTGACGCAGATGTACAGGAACCGGCTCAGCGGGTATTTGCGCGCGCGGACGTTCTCGGCCGTCGGCGCGTAGAATTGACCGTCTGGACCGGCCAGTGGAACCGCCCGCACCCGCTTGGCCGCAAAGAAGATGCTGGCACATCCGATGGCACTCGGATCGGCGGCAACGTCCTGCACAATTGCTGAACCCGTCAGTTCGATCTGCAACGACAGTCGGTACTCTCCGCCATCCAACACCTGCTGCCGGAAGATCTGATTGACCCCATCGGCCGGGTCATACCCGTAAAGCGTGATGGGACGATCGGCCCACTTTCCCGTCAGGCCAAGCTGGCCCCATGTCTCGATGGAACTGCCGCCCCGACGCTGCGTCCGGGAGAAGACCCCATCCAATTGCTCCAGCGTCAGGCTCGCCACCGGGTTGCGCTTTTCCACGTAGATCGCCAGCGCATCGGCGGCCACTTTGATCTGGGTAGGCGGATAGCCGAATTTTGCCTGGAAGCCCCCGACCTCGTGGGGCGTCAGCGCTCGGCTCATCGGGACGATGTCGGCCCGGCCTTCCAGAAGCGAGAGAAGGCCGACGCGCGGGAGGCTGGCCGTGGCCTGCAGTCTCACCTCGGGGTAGACCCGCCGGAATTCCGCCGCGGCACGCGCCACCAGATTC
>JBLNDH010000490.1:0-22322 GCA_050261455.1 Bacillota bacterium | reverse complement strand
GGATACGAAGGCCCGGGATATTCCCGGGCCTTTTCAATTCTAGGGGCAAACTTGGGGGACGAGTGGGGCATTGACGGATTGGCGGGGTTGGAGCCGCGAAACCGCAAGCGTTTATCCGGGTCGGACGGCAAGGGAGGAGCTTCCGTGCTTGATTGACCATTAAGGGAGACGGTCCCAGGGATAAATCCCTGGGCTTGTAAGGAGTCGAGGGGTTCTTGTGGGGGACGATGGGGAAGATCTCCGGGCATTCTTCTTTGGTTCTTCTTGATGTCTACAATTGATAGCCATGCAGACTACGTCTAGCACCACTGCGAAAGAGCGAGAAGTTCGGGAAGCGGTCATTGCCGTCACTGGGATGGATTGTGCGAGTTGTGTGGCGCATGTCAGCAAGGCCGCCAGGGGCGTGGCGGGCGTAGAGGCGTGCGATGTCAACCTGGCAAGGGGGCGGGCGGTTGTTCGGTTTGACCCGAGCATGACCGACCCAGAGCATGTGGCGGAGGCGATTGCGCAATCCGGTTATGCAGCGCAGCCGGAAGACTTGAGCATATCGGCGGCCAACGCCGAAGAGCAGCGACTAGCCCGCCAACAGGAGCATGCCCGGGCATGGTTGCGTCGGGCGATCGTGGGCATTGCCCTGTGGTTGCCCGTGGAACTCACCCACTGGATCCTGTACCTGACAGCGCCGCATGCAATGGCGCATCTGTGGATGGATTGGGTGGCGCTGGTGGCGAGCACCGTGGCGTTGGTCTATGTGGGCTCCGGGTTTTATCGCGGGGCCTGGGCGGCCTTGAAGCATGGCACGAGCAACATGGACACGCTGATCGCCATGGGATCCACCGTGGCGTATCTGTACTCGCTGGTGGCTTTCGTTGGCTATCTGTTGGGGCAGTGGGTACTGCCCAATTTGTACTTTATGGAAGCCGCGGGATTGCTGGCGTTGATCAGCTTCGGTCACTGGCTGGAAGCTCGTGCACGTGACAAAGCCGGCTCGGCGATCCGCGAACTGTTGAACCTGGCGCCCGCGACCGCATTGCGTCTGGAGGACGACGAGGTTTCTGCCGATCCCTCAGGAGTCGAGAATCAAAGATCCCAAGTTGCCGAGGTTCGGGTTTCCCAGGTCCATGTTGGCGATCGACTGCTGGTGCGTCCGGGCGCCAGCATCCCCGTGGATGGCGTGGTCATCGAAGGGCAGTCGGAAGTGGATGAATCGATGATCAGCGGGGAGCCGTTGCCGGTGAGCAAAGCCGTGGGCGACAGCGTCATTGGCGGCACGGTGAATCACAATGGGTATCTGGTCGTTCGGGCCACCAAGGTGGGCGCGGAGACGGCGCTGGCCCAGATCGTCAGCCTGGTGGAGAGCGCGCAGTCGAGCAAACCCCCGGTGCAACAGCTGGCCGATCGCATTTCCGCGGTATTCGTTCCTGCCGTGCTGAGCATTGCGCTGATTACGGGGGTCGCCTGGTACATCTGGGGAGCCACGCACGCTTGGCCAGCCTCAGCCACATGGGCCAGGATTGCCCAATCCGTCTGTTCGGTCTTGATCATCGCTTGCCCTTGTGCACTCGGGTTGGCGGTTCCGGCGACGCTCATGGTGGGCCTGGGCCGAGGCGCTCGGCGAGGCATTCTCGTGCGTGATATTGATGCTTTGCAGTCGGCCGAGCACACGGATACGGTTGTTCTGGACAAGACCGGCACCATTACCCGGGGCAAGCCTGCGGTCACCCGGATCGTGGCGCTGAATGGTCAGGCGGATCAGGAACTGCTGCGGCTGGCTGCGGCGGCGGAGCAGTACAGTGAGCATCCGCTGGCCCGTGCGATCGTCGCGGAGGCTCAACGGGGGGGCTTGCAGATCCCTGAACTCCAGAGTTTCAACAGCGAATCCGGCTTTGGCGTGATCGCCCAATTGGATGGTCGGAAGACCCTGGTGGGCAATTCCACGCTGCTCCAGAAGCACGGGATTGCGGAGCCCGAGCAGATGCTGCGTACTGCGGCTTCGGGGCGGGAGGATTCGGCAGCCTTGACGTTCGTGCACGTAGCCACCGTGGGCGATGGCCGGGCCGAATACCTTGGCGCGATCGGTCTATCGGACCAGATTAAGCCCGATTCAGCGCAGGCGATCGGCGAATTGCAGCGGCTTGGGTTGCGTACGGTCCTGCTCACGGGCGACAACCGCGTCACGGCCGACGCCATTGCCAGGCAGGTCGGCATCGACCAGGTGCATGCCGAAGTCAAACCGGACCAGAAAGCGCAGGTCATTCGGGATCTGCAGAATTGCCACGGCAACTCCGAGCGGTGTCACATTGCCATGGTCGGCGATGGGATCAACGACGCGCCGGCCTTGGCGGCAGCCGATCTGGGCGTTGCGATCGGCTCGGGTTCGGACATTGCGAAGGAGACCGGCGGCATCGTGCTGGTTTCCGGGTCGCTGCACGGGATCGGGACGGCCATCCGCCTGTCGCGTGCCACCATGCGTAAGATTCGCCAGAATCTGTTCCTGGCTTTCATTTACAACGTGCTGGCGATTCCGCTGGCGGCGGTCGGGTTGCTCAACCCGCTCATTGCCGCCGGGGCGATGGCTTTGTCGGATGTGACCGTCCTGGGGAACGCCTTGCTGTTGCGTCGGGCTCGGATCGACTGAACGGCGGAGCCCCTTGCCCGCCGGGAGGATGCCTGGGGACGAGGAATTGCACCCCCGATTTTGCGGTTCGATGCTATACGACCCGATTTTGGGGTCGTGCACGAATCCGGCTTTGCCCCTTGACCCCGCCCCCTAAAATCGTTTCAATGCCGCCACGTCGCGAGGGCCGATCGCCCTCATTGGCGCCCGGAGCATTTCGTTAGTTGTATTTGCATCCGGCTGTTTATGACATGAAACGGTTGAAGCTCTGTGCCGCCCGCGAGCGGCAGTGAGCCGCTTTGATGACGGGGAACAAACCATGGCAACTAAACTTGCATCCATCCGTTTGACCAGCTGCGTGTGCGACCTGGAACCGGCGCTGCTGGTGACATCCACTCCATTCTCCGTGACGGCTTGGCCGGGCGTGTGCGACGACCCGATTGCCACCTTCATCCGCCCGGAAAACGCCAAGCGTCGCGGGCGTCAGGAAGAGGAACCCGAGGAAGAGCCTGAGGAGGAGCCGGAAGAAGGAGGGGAAGAGGAGACTGAAGGCGAGGAAGAGGAGGGCGAGGAAGAGGAAGGGGAAGAGGAGGAAGGGGAAGAGGGCGGAGAAGGGGAAGAAGGGGAGGAAGAGGAATTCGAGGAAGAAGACGAAGACTTCGACGAAGACTTCGATGAGGATTTTGAAGACGAGGATGAGGACGAGGACGAAGACGAGGATGAGGACGAAGACGAGGATGAGGATTTCGACAGCGATGATGACGACGACTTCGATGACGATGACGACGATGATGACTTCGACGATGACGATGAATAACTAGCGGTCCGCATCATCCGGAAGATTCATCGGGCGTGGCCTTGGGCCGCGCCCGTTTTTGTTGGCGACATGTCCACGCCCGACTGGCCACGGTGGGTCGGCGATTCGCGGCTCGACAAGAGCTTCCGCCCCACCCTATGAGCCGCCTCCGGTTCGGACCGGCGACGTTCTACTCGTCGTGGGATTTGGTCTGGCTGCGGTGGGATTTGATTTGGCCGCGGTGGCGTTTGGTTTCCAGGCGGCGTCGCTTGGAACCGGCGGTGGGACGAGTTCGCCGGCGGGTCTTGGGACGATACATCGCCTGGACCAGGAGCTGGCGCAGACGGTCCATCACCGCCTGCCGGTTGGCATCCTGGGTGCGATTGGTTTCGGCCACGATATGGATTTCCCCCGCCTGGGTCAGGCGCTTACCCGCCAGCGTTTTCAGTCGCTCGACGGCGTCTTCCCGCAGGCCACGTAGTGCCGAAAGTAGGACCCATAGTTCGGCCTTGGTGTTGAGCTTATTGACGTTCTGGCCGCCGGGCCCGCTGCTGCGTGAGTACTGGAAGCGGACGGCTTCGGCCGGCGCATGGACGCCGGGTGCCAATTCCATCTCCCCCCCACCGCCAATCGACTTGTTCTGCGACTCCTCCGCCACGAATGAATCCTTGTTTATCTATCGTAGTCTGCCAGTCAAAGGGGCAAAACCCGGGCCGAGGGTGGGATGTTGTGTTTAATGTCCCGCGGTGCGTGTTGTCGCCGGCTGCGTGCTGGGGGTGCCCTCGGGCATATCGATGATGGGGGGCATGCTATCGGGTTTCTTCACCCCTTCGCGCCGCTGCACTTCCTGGTCGCGCAGCGCCAGCTGGAAGTGTCGGGTCGCACTGCCCAGGAAGATCGCCACGAGCAGGATCACCAGGTTCAGGCGCATCCAGCGTACCGGATCTTCCGGGGGGCGCCGGCCAACCGACAGCAGCATGGCAATGAACAGGGCCAGCGCTCCTAACACCATATGTGCGGTGGCCCAGGCAGAGATCATGCCCCGGATGAACTCCGGAGACTGGTAGGACCGCCACATGCGGTAGAGGTTAACCCCCCCGCTGAGGAGCAGACCGACGACGGAAATGTAGACGACCCAACGAAACACCCATCGCGCGCGGGCCATCACGTAGAGTTGCTGCTCGCGTTTGAGGTCCTCAATCGCGATAGGCAACACCAGTTCAAAGAACAGGGTGCCGCCGACGATGAGCGTCGTGCACACGATGTGCAGCCAGCGGAAGACCGGATAGACGACATCATTCAGCCAACTTGGTATGCCCATTCCCAGCCTCTAGTTCGAGAGAGCCCCGATCACCGACGGTCTTTGCGGCGGAGCGGCTTCCCGCGCCGTCTTGAGTGCAGATGCTACCGCCACAGCCAGCAGCAGCAACAGCAGGTTCACCAACATCCACTTGCGATGGCCTGGGCGAGGCTCTTTACCTGCCAAGAGCCACAAGGCCATCGCAAAGGCCACCAGCGCCAGCAGGAGGTGTCCGCCCCACAACCCATGCAGCAGGCCCGGTTGGGCGGCGTACCGCGGAAACAGCCGGATCGAATTGTAGATCCCGCTGGCCAGCAGCAGGAGGATACACGAGTGGACCACCATCTTGAAGACTCGTCGCCAGGCGCGAACCGCATTTTGGTGCGTTTGGATGTCCATGGTCTGCATGCCTGCCGGGAGCACCAGGCATACAAAGAACACCCCGCCAATCACCAAAGCCGCCGCGATGATATGCAGCCATCGAAAGATGACCGTCAAGACGATGCTTACGTCCATCGCGTCTCCTTCCCAACCCGTTGATTTGCCCTTTATACCGTAAATCAAATGACCCGTTTGGGGAAGTCAATTAGCCAGATCTTATCGGACCCTTCGCCAAGGATGCGATGTGAGACGAGTTTGCCGGCGAGACGTGGATTCGGCTCTCGGCGGGAGGGTTAACAGTGGCAATGAAGTGCCACTGCCGCGGGGTTGGAACCAGGGCCAGGCATGGGCGACCGTACCTGGTTCTTTTGGGTTTTTCCATTACGATTTGGTCGTATAATCAACACCGATCAGCAACTAAGCAATGAGAGGTCCCCATGGCCATGCGAGTTGGCGTTGTGCTCAGTGGGTGTGGCGTTTTCGATGGCAGCGAGATCCATGAAGCCGTCAGCATTCTGATCGCGTTGGATCGCCGGGGCGCTCAGATCATCTGCCTGGCACCCAATATCATCCAGGCCGGCACCATTAACCACTTGAGCAGGCGACCCGAGGCGGCTCCCCGCCGCGTTCTGGAGGAATCGGCCCGCATCGCCCGGGGCAATATCCGCGATATCGCCTCGATCGAGGCCAGTGACTTGGATGCCTTGATCTTCCCCGGCGGGTTTGGTGCGGCCAAGAACCTGTGCAGCTTTGCCAGCGACGGTCCCAATTGTAAGGTCAACGATCAAGTCGAACGCCTCATGCTCGAAATGCATGCAGCCAGGAAACCCATTGGCCTGGCCTGCATTGCGCCGGTGTTGGCGGCCCGGGTTTTCGGGGCAAGGAACCTGCGTCCCATCGTCACCATCGGCACGGACCCGGGCACGGCGAACGCCATCACCGTCATGAAGGCTCAGCACCGCAATACCCCGCCGACCGACGTATGTGTCGATGAGGCCAATCGCCTCGTCACCACTCCCTGTTATATGACCGGCACGGGGCCTTGGCAGGTGTATCAAGGTGCCGACAAAATGGTCGAAGAGGTGCTCCGTCTGGCACAGGCGAAGTGATGGAATCCACGCTGGGTGCATGCTTTGGCGCGGTTTTCGCGAGGAGTAAGCCGAGCTGTTGAGGTCCGACTTTCGCAGCAGACGGGCCGGCCGTAGAAAAAAGTGTGGATCGCTGTACAGAGTATTGGCGGAGGAGCCGCTCTAGACTGTATACTGCTTAAGTTTCGACTGTGATGTAGGTTGCCGCCGCTATGCTTAAGGCCATTCTCTTCGATCTGGGTGATACTCTCTTCGACTTCGAGCCGATGGACACACGTGCTGTTTTCGAAGAGGCCGGGCACAAGACCTACACGTTTCTGGAAGTACGCGGCCACAAGTTGCCGCCCTTCCGTCGTTATTTTCGCACCCTGTATTCCGCGGTCCGGTGGGCATATCTCTGGTCCAAGATTCGTCGGCGCGAGTTCAACAGTTTTGACCTGCTGAGCAAGCTCTGCCGCCGGATGGATGTCCGCTTGGACGATGCTACTCTGCGCGAGTTGGCCTGGCTGTGGTATTCGCCGATTACGGGTTATTCGTCGGTTGCGGCCGACGTCATCCCGACACTGACCAAGTTCCGCGACCGGGGCTACAAGCTGGCGATTGTCTCCAACACGTTTATCCCCGGCTTTGTCCTGGACAAGCACCTGAGTCTGCACAATCTGTTGGAATTCTTCCCGACCCGGATCTATTCGAGCGAGACCGGCTACCGCAAGCCCCACCCCCGCATCTTCGAGATCGCGCTGGAAGCTGTCGGCGTCAGCGCCTCGGAGGCGATCTTTGTCGGGGACCTGGTCAAGACGGATATTGTGGGGGCGAGGCGGGTGGGCATGCCCGCCATCCTGCGTCAACCCTTCGCCACCTCTACCCAGCACCGCCTGGCCGACTTTGTGATCCGGCGGATCTCCGATCTGCACCGGATTCTGCCGAAGTTGGGGGCACCGGCAGATCATGAGGTGCTGCCGGTGGAAGAACTGGCGTATGAGACGTGACACGAATTTCGGGATCACAACGCTCAATTGATAATTGACAATTATCAATTGACAATTGTCAATTGCATACCAATTCCGCGTCTTTCTGGGCAGATTCGCGTACGAGGAAACCTTTACACCAGTTGATCCAGCCCTCCCAGGCCCAGGACTTCGTGCGTGAAGAACGGCTCGGCGTAGGCGGTGCCGATTCGGTCACCGAAGTAGCCATTGAGCTGCCGAACCCTCTCCAGGACCGGGCTGTTGTTCCAGATGAACTGCGACTCATAGACGCGAACGGCGGACATCTTCTGTTCGATCTGGCTGCTGATGTCGAGGCAGAACGTCGGCTGGATGCTCAGCAGCAGGTGCGTGCAGAAGTAATAGATGATTCGCTTGGGATACCACGGATCGCCGGGAATGTTCGTCTTGGTGAGTTTGGCATCGAATCGGGCGTCCTCGCCGATGCGAGTGACCGCCATGTGATCGGGATGCGCGTCCACCGGATAGGGCAGGAAGATCCAGTCCGGCCGATGCGTGCGGATGATGGCGGCCAGCTTGTGGCGATTCTCGATCGAGTGCACGACCTGGCGATTGGGCAGGCCCAGTTGGGTACGCTGCACGCCCATGATGGTCGCTGCCGCCTGCGACTCTCGGGCGCGAATCTCCGGGGAGCCCAGCGGCGTCGGCTCGCCATTGGTCATATCCAGCAGGTGCACTCGATGCCCCTGCTGGGCCAATCGAATGATGCTCCCTCCCATTCCCAGTTCCTGATCATCGGGATGCGGACCAACCACCAGTATCGATGCCATGATTGTCCCTCGTCATTTGTCCTTGGTCCTTGGTTCTTTGTCCTTTGCCGATTACTGACCTTCACGCCGGCAGCCCCGGAGCAGGCATCTCAAGTGCTGAGTGCTGAGTGCTGAGAATAACCGGTCCGCTGAAGCGGACCCTACAAGATGAGCTTGCTCCGGTACGCTCATCGGGAAGATCAGTCGTTGTTCGCCACTGGGGCTTGGGCATTGCTTGGTCATTCGGGCTTGGGCATTGGGCATTCAGGGACATCGGACTTTCTATGAATGATAGGCCCCTACCGCTTCCCGATACACCTGCTCCAGGGCATCGACCATTGTCTTGGCTCCGAACCGCTTCAGGGCGAAGGCTCGCCCTGCCTGGCCCATGGATCGCCGAAGGCTCTGGTCTTTCAGAAGCGACGTCAGCGACTCGACGAATTGGCCTTGATCAAACGCCGGCACCAGGAACCCGGTTTCTCCGGGAACAAGTCCCTCACGATTGCCATCGACGTCATAGGTGACCACGGGCTTGCCGGCCAATTGCCCCTGCACCAGGGCGCGGGCCAAGCCTTCGCGGCGTGAGGGGTGCATCAGGATGTCCATGGCGTTGGCCAACTCCGGAATTCGCGCCGGCGGCACCAGACCGGTGAGGATAAACCGATCGCGCAGGCCCATCGCGGTCATGCGCTGCTCGAACCCCTGACGCAGGATGCCATCGCCGACCCAGACGAATCGCAAATCGGGGAACGTTTTGCAGAGCTTTGGTGCGGCCGCTAACAGATCATCATGGCCTTTGAGATCGAACAGCCGGGCAATCGTTCCCACCGCCACATGCTGGGGTTCCAGGCCCAGATCCTTTCGCACCCGATCGCGTGCCACCGGCGGATCTTCAAACGGCTTGGTCTCCATCCCACTGTAGACCGTTACATACTGATCCGCCCGGCCAATCCCGGCCGCCAGGGACTGGTCGCGCATGGCATCGGCCACGCAGAGGATCTTCGTCGTGATCGGCGCCGCCCGCCGTTCCAGCACTTTGTATGCCCAATTCACCATGGGCGAGGTGGAGGCGGTGAAGGCCAGGCCATGAATCGTGTGAATGATCGCATTGATTCCCGCGCGATGGGCGGCATGCCGGCCGAGGATCCCCGCCTTGCTGGAGTGGGTATGCACCACATCGGGCTGAAGCTCCCGCAATCGCTTCACGAGATGCCAATAGGTTCGCCAATCGCGCAGCGGCAACACCGCGCGGCGCATGTCGTCGATGACTTCCACGCGATAGCCATAGGAGAGGGCCCGCTCCATGAGAGAGCCTTCCGGGCCAAGGGGTGGGCCGGTGAGCAAGGTGACTTCATGGCCTTGATCGTGTTGGCCTTCACAGGAGAGCAAGGTGTTTTCCTGGGCGCCGCCAACGATCAGCCGGGTAATAATGTGCACAATCCGCATTTTCACTCGCGAAGCGTAAACCCCCTCCCCGCCGCGAGCAAGCTCACTCGCATGCAGGTCGGACCGTTCTCGGCCTGGCTCGAAGGGCGAACGAAGATCAGCGGCTGATTGCTGGCCCGCTGGTCGCCGTCCTTGCGGCGCGCCTAAGATGACTCTGCCCGGCAGTTACGAACCCATACACATTTATTGCGGAAACCTTATGAACCGATCTTTCCTTCTTCACGCCTTCACGATCATCCTTCTTTGCGGGTTTTCTCACGCGGCCACCCCGGCGGAGCCGTTGGGGCCCGGGGTGCCGGCGTTCTATGTGCGGCCGGGGTACCGTGTCACCCTCGTGGCTGACAAGCTGGAGGAAGCCCGCTTCCTTGAATTGGACAATCGCGGCACGCTCTACGTCTCGCAGCCGGCGGCAGGCAACATCGTTACGTTGCGAGACCTCGATGGCGACGGCGTGTATGAGACCTCGGCCAAGTTCATCACCGGCAAACCCACCGTGCATGGTCTGTTCTTCCATCGCGGCTGGCTGTGGTTCACCCAGAGCGGCGCGATCTTCCGCGCCCGGGACACCAATGGAGATGGCATGGCGGATGAGCTGGTTACCGTGATTTCCGAAGGGCAACTGCCCAGCGGCGGCGGGCACTGGTGGCGATCGATCCTGGTCACCGACGAGGGTTTCTATACTTCCATCGGCGATGCCGGGAACGCCACCGATCAGACCAACACCGAGCGACAGAAGATCTGGCGATTTGACCTCAACGGCAGCGACAAGAGACTTTTTGCCTCGGGCCTGCGTAACACGGAGAAGCTGCGGCTGCGGCCGGGTACGAAGGAGATTTGGGGATGCGATCATGGCTCGGACAATTTTGGCGGGCCACTGGGGGAAAAGTCGGGCTCTTTCCAGCCGATCACTGACAAGGTCCCGCCTTGCGAATTCAACCACTACATCGAAGGCGGGTTCTATGGCCATCCATTCCTCATTGGCAACCGCATTCCCCGCATCGAATACCAGAATCGCCCGGATATCCTTCAATTGGCGGCCGCGACGATCCCGCCGGACTGGTCGTTCGGTGCCCATTGGGCTCCCAATGGATTCGCTTTCCTAGCGAAAGATTATTTTCCCGGCCACAAAGGCGATGCGTTCGTCGCGCTGCATGGATCGTGGAACAGCACCGCGAAAGTGGGGTACCGCGTTGAACGCGTGATGTTCGACCCGGAAACGGGCAAGCCCTGTGGATCGCAGAGAATTGTCGGGACGTTGGCGGAGGATGGGAAGACGGTCTTAGCCCGGCCGGTCGATTGTGTCGAAGCGGGCGATGGATCCATTCTTTTTAGCTGCGATATGACCAAACGCGTCTACCGGATCGCCTGGGTGGGCGGCCAGTAGAATAACACGCGGCGTAGCATTGATATCGAGTACTGGATAGGTCTACGAACAACCCAGATGCCCCTCAAGCCGGACTGAAGCGCAGTGGGGAGCCAGACGTTCTGGATGAACCAAGAGGATCCGGACCTGCGCTGCGCTCCGATCCGGCTTGGGGGAAATAAAGGGGTTGGACCGCTTCGAACGGCCGACGATTTGTTGCGATAGGTCGCGCGGGTACAATCGCGGCATCATGCAAGGGGAACAACAGACCCAAGCTCACACCAGCCCGGAGGCATCGGTACGCTGGCCGTGGTGCTTGTTCGGCACGGTGCTCGTCCTGCACCTTATTCTCGGGTTTCTGTTCTATCCCATCGCATTCCATGTTTACCGCAGTTCGGCGATACGGGCTTGGGCAGTCCCGCTGGTGATGGCGTGTTTCCCGGTGCTTCTGCCCCTCCCGACCTTGGCCTTTAAACTGGGGATGTTCAGAAGCATCCGGGGGTACGAAGCAATTCGGTTGATGCTCTTGCTGACTCCCGTTTGCAGCCTGCTGTGGAGCTTTGCTGTTGCCGATATCACCCATTGGGTGAGATGCCGGCGGATGCGTCGGAAGGCCCGGTTGATCGGATTGTGTCGTACCTGCGGCTATGACCTGCGGGCGAGCAAGGACCGTTGCCCCGAATGTGGCTCGCCCATTCTCAGCGACCTACCTGAAGAACCCACCAAGTAAGACGGTGCCATGCCCACGGCGGCCGTCAATCCGCTCGATTTGCTCGGAAGACGAGGGTTGATCCTATGCAGGGAAATCCGGGTCATCGCTTGAAGCTCTGAACCCGGCGTGATGGAGCAGATCCGCGGGAGAACCCCTGAAGCGGTGGGATTATCTGCGTGATCGCGACGGCGGCGTGAGGGTTCGGAGGATGAGTTGCTCGGCGGGGGAGAAGGCTTGTTTGCGCAGGAGCACCACCGCGGCCAGGGCGGTGAGCGCTGACGAGGCGAAGATCATGGCAATGACCGCGAACTGGTAGACGGCGGCATAGAGGGGATCGGCCTTGGCGATCAACATGCCGGCCATCAGGCCGGGGATCCAGACGATGCCCAGGGAGGCCAGGGCGTCGATGCGGGGGATCATGCTCGATTCCATGGCCGCCTGCGAGTAGGGCGCTACCGTCACCTGCGGCGGCGCACCCAGGGACAGGGCCGCCTCGATTTGTCCCACGTGGGCGGAGACGTCCGAGCGAAAACGTTCCATGGCCTGGGCGCAGGTGTTCATGCAATTGGCGATGATCATCGAGCCAACGGGGACCAGATCGGAAATCTGCAGTTGGATCACGCCGGCCAGCGCCATCAGCGCGGTGGTCGTTGCTCCGCCCACGGCGATGCCCACCAGCGCGATGGTGAATGCGTGGGGCACATCGCGGACCCGCCGGGAAGCGATGATGGCCGCCACCACGATCATGATGGCCAGGGCGATGATTCCCACCACCCAGGGGCCGCGCAGCATGGCTCCCAGCACCAAGCCAACCAGCACGATCTGCACGATGCCCCGCGCCATCGCCTCGATCCCTTGGCGTTGCATGCGAATGCCTTCGCGGCGAGTAAGCAGCAGGACCCCCAGCGCCAGCGCCGCCACGATCGCCGCCTGCACAACGCCGAGCCAAACGGACTGAGGCGGAAATAGATCGGGCCAGAGCCTGGTGAGCATGGGAACCTCCTAAACCAAACGATCATTCACCATGGAGCACACGGAGAGCACGGAGAAGAGAGCATATCCCGTCGCGTGCAGATCGGCATCCGGCTCCAGAGCTCGCGAAGGCTCGAAGACGCGAAGGTAACGCGAAGAAGACACTCCAATTGTTTCTTCCTTCGCGTCCTCTTCGCGTCTTAGCGGCTTCGCGAGCTCTGCTTTGACTGACAAAAGGCCTCTGATCCGATGTAGTTCTGATCTCGCTCCATGAACTCCGTGGTGAACCATCGCATAGTTTACACGTCGTCGATGCGTTCCAGCCGGCCGCCAACGATGACGGCCGCGCGTTTGGCCATTCGCCTGGCCTGATTGACATCGTGGGTCACGATCAAGGCGGTCAGTTGATGTTCATGGATTAGTTCGATGATCAACGCCTCAATGACCTCCTTGCTGCCAGGATCGAGGGCTGAGGTCGGCTCATCGAGCAGGAGAATCTCGGGCCTATTGGCCAGTGTGCGGGCCAGGCTGACCCGTTGTGCTTCGCCGCCGGAGAGTCGAGAGACGTCGCGATCGGCGAAGTCCGCGAGCCCGATCTCCGAGAGCAGATGCTGGACTTGGGCATCCGAGATCGTTTGGTCCCACTGGGCCGGGCCGAACCGCACATTGTCGGCAACCGTGCCGGGGAAGAGCCAAGGGGTCTGCATCACCATGCCGACGCGACGGCGCAGTTGACGCGGCGGGATCGTGCGATAGTCGATGCCGGCGAGATAGACCGTCCCGGCCGTCGGCTCGTCCAAGCGGTTGATCAATCGTAACAGGGTCGATTTGCCCGACCCGGACGGGCCGGTGATTGCCAGGACCTCGCCCTGTGCCACATCGAACGAAACATCGCTGAGCAGCAAACGCTGCCCCACTTCGCGTGTGAGATGTTCCAGCCGGAGAATGGGAACCGCCATGAGCCCCCTATCGTATGCGTCGTTGGAGCGTTCAGCCAGGGGGATTTGCGCATGGGGGCTTGGGTTCGCACGGGGCGACCCCGGCGTGGAAGCGATGGGGCGGGGCGCGGAGGCGTACAAAGCAACTTTATTGTATTGAGGCCGATCGGTATCATCTCGCTCATGCGAGGTGAATCGGCGAATGGGGTGATGGGAGCTGCGGATCAGATGACGCGCTATTGCCGCGGGTGCGGGTATGACCTGCGGGCCAGTACGGGGCGATGTCCGGAGTGCGCGAGGGCGTTTGATGCGGAGAATCCACGGAGCTTCGCACGCACGCCGCGGACGGCGGTCTATCGGCGCTGGCGGCGGCGGGCGGGGTGGGTGGCCGGGGTGCTGGGAGTTTTGCTGTTGCCGGTGTTGGTGGTGGTGTGGCTGCGGGCGGGGTGGCGGGCGGAGCAGACGCATATCGCGACGGTGCCGGGGTGTCGGGTGCGAATGGAGCCAATGTATCGCTGGCTTCCGAAATGGCTGCCGGCCCGGGTGCGGTTCGTCGCAGATCGGACGAAAGTCTTGGTATTTGACGAGAAGAATATAAGTGTCACTGGCAGGCGATCCACCACGCCTGGGGCAGCCGATTCGTGTCTGGGGCATATCGGGCAACTGACGTATCTGCGGCACCTGCACCTGTACGCGAATTCGGCGACGGATGCGGGGCTCGCGCATCTGAGCAGGCTGAAAAAGCTAGAGGTGCTGACGCTGCAGGGCGAGGACTTCACGGATGACGGGCTAGCACAGCTGAAGGGATTGGCGAATCTGCGGGTGCTGGTTCTGTCCAATCGGTACGTCGGCGACGCAGGCTTGAAACACTTGAGGAATCTGCCGGGGCTCAAGGCACTGTTTCTGGCCAACAGCGACATGACCGATGCCGGGCTAGCGCACTTGGCGACAATGGCGCAATTGGAGGAGTTGCATCTGCTCAATGCGAAGATCAGCGATGCCGGGTTGGCGCAGCTGGCGGAGATGACGGGATTGAAATCGCTGGATTTGTCCGGCTCGAGGATCACGGACGCGGGATTGGTCCATGTGGCGAGGATGGCAACGCTGGAGGGGTTGGATCTGAGGTATACAAGAATCACGGATGCGGGATTGGAGCATTTGAAGCGGATGCGGTGGCTGAAGGTGCTGCATATAACGGGGGCGGAGACCACGGTGGAAGGGGTGAGACGATTGCGGGAGGCGTTGGCGGGGACGAAGGTGAATGCGTCGTCGTGATGAGCCGCAGATTGACGCAGATGAACGCAGATCAGATGCGCACGGGCGAGACGCCCGTGCTACGTTCTACTGCCACAGATGGGGCACAGATGAGCACAGATAGAGCAAGCATAGGCGAGCCGCCCATGCCACGGTCTGCGATTGGCACGGATGGAGCGCGCACGGGCGGGACGCCCGTGCTACGTTTTGCTGCGACAAATTCTCGGAGTTTGATGCGGGTAGATAGGGAAGAAAACCCCCGGAGCTTGCTCCGGGGGCGTTGTGGGCAAACGATAGATTTCGGGAGTAGAGGCAACGTCAGACGAAGAGGTCGCGGATGAAGGTGGCGTTGCGCTTGGCGTCGGCGACGGCGTCCTTGGAGGGATTCGAGGTCTCCAAGACAATCCAGCCTTGGTAGTTGATGGCTTTGATGGCGTCGGCGATGGGAGGGAATTTGATCTTGCCTTGGCCGAGGTAGTTGGGGCCATCCTTGAAGTGGAAGATGGCGATCTGATCCTTGAGCATGCGGATCTCGGCGGAGACGTCGTAGCCCATGTTGGTGAGGTTGCCGACGTCGTAGTAGATGCGGGCGGCTTCGTTGTTAATCCGTTCGAGGATCTGCATGTTCTGCTTGGCCGAGAGGGTATTTTCGATGCCGAGGATGACGCCGGCATCTTTGGCGCGGGGGGCGGCGGCCTTGAGGCGTTCAACGACGACATCGACGTCTTTTTCCTTCACCGTGCGACCATTGAGGAGGCTGCCTTTGCCGAAGAAGGCAACGAGCAGGACCTTGGCGCCGAGGTCCTTGGCGGCGTCAATGGATTGTTCGAGCCAGGCGGGGCCGCGCGGGTCGGAAGCCAGGGGACACTCGTTGAAGAGGCCCATCATGAAGGAGGAGATAACCAGGCCCGTCTCCTGCATTTTGCGTTTGTAGTTTTCGCGAACTTTGGGGTCAGCGATGTAGAGGCGATCGGCGGGGCCACCGACGCCGATCTCGACACCATCCAGGCCGGCCTGCTTGGCCTGATCGAGACTGACGCCACAGGAGCCGACGCGGATTTTCGGGATAGCGACGGAATCGGCAGCCCAGAGATTGGGCAGAGCGGATGCGGCGGCAAGAGCGGCGGTGCTGGCGAGAAATGCTCGACGAGAAATGGACATGCGAAGCCTCCTGTGATGGATTGATATGAAGCGGGTTGAACATACTTCGCGGTGGTACCTTACGCAAGGCGATGCCAATTAGGCCAATGGGGATTCAGAGCGATGAGACGCAGCGGCGAGACTGGTAGGGTCCACTTCAGCGGACCGGTTATTCTCATTTCTCCGCCTCGAGCACTCGGCACTTCAGGTCGATTGCCGTTGTCCGGAGCAGGGCAGGTGGCCTAACGTTCTGGGAATGGGATCGATGATTCCTCAAACAGGAGGCTGCTCATGAGCTCACTTTCTTTCCCTATGATGATGGTGTTGGTGGCCGCGGGATTGGCGTTGGGGTGTCACAGCAATGCTGCCGAGCCGGCCGGACGCAGCGGGCTGGTTACCATGCGGGGGCAGCCGGTGACCCTGATCGGACATGAGGTAAAAGTCGGAGACGCGGCGCCGGCGTTCAGCGCGGTGGCGAATGATCTATCGACCTATCAGTTTGCACCGGGGACCGGGCATGTGTGGATTCTGTCGGCGGTGCCGTCATTGGACACCCCTGTGTGCAGCGCGGAGACGCGACGATTCAACGAAGAGGCGGGGAAGCTTGGCGACGAGGTGAAGATCATCACAATCAGCATGGATCTGCCCTTTGCGCAAAAGCGGTGGTGCGGGGCAGAGGGAGTGAAGAACCTGCAGACGGTATCCGACTATCGAGATCGGGCGTTCGGTGAGGCGTATGGCGTACACATGAAGGAAAACGGCCTACTGGCGCGAGCGGTCTTCGTGATAGGCAAAGATGGGCGGATTGCCTATGTGCAGATCGTCCCGGAAATCACAAAGGAGCCGAATTACGACGCAGTACTGGCCGCAGTGCGGCAGGCAATGCGATAACGACAAATCGGTGTTTCGCGATCTCGAGCATTCCCTTAGAATCGTCCGACTCGGCAACCATCATGCGGACGATTGCGCACATTTCGGATTTGCATTTCACGCGGACTGACCCGGCCGTGGTGGAGGGACTGGTTGCGGATCTGAATGACAGTCGGCCAGACGTACTGGTGGTAAGCGGAGATCTCACGCAGCGAGCACGGGCGGGGCAATATGCGCGGGCGGCGGCGTACCTGGAGCGGCTGCCGAATCCACAGATCATCATTCCGGGCAATCACGACATTCCGCTGTTCGATGTCATTCGGCGATTCTTTTTCCCGCTGCAACGATATCGCCAGTACATCATGTCGGACCTGACCCCGTTTTATCGCGACGAGGAAGTGGCCATCCTGGGGATCAATACGGCGCGTTCGTGGACGTGGCGACTGGGCGGGTTTTGGAAGGACGGGCGGATCTCCACGGAACAGTTGCTGGATGTGAAGCTCCAACTGGGCGAATTGCCGGAGAGCATGATCAAGATCGTGGTGACGCATCACCCCTTTATTCCGCCGCCGGGGGAGCGGCTGCATGGAATCGTGGGAAACGCGGCAGGCGCGCTGAATGTCATGGAACAGATGGGAGTGGATCTGCTGCTGGCCGGGCACCTTCACATGGGCTACAGCGGAGATGTGCGCAGCCACTTTGAGGCGGTGAAACGTTCGATGCTGTCGGTGCAGGCGGGCACGGCCATCTCGACGCGCCGCCGACACGAGCCCAATGCGTACAATCTCATCCGCATTCAGCCGGATCATGTGGCGATCGCCGTTCGCGCCTGGCAGGGAAGTGGATTCGGCACCGATACAATCACGGAGTATCACCGAAGCCAAGGAGTCTGGCACAAAGAGGCCGGGGGGACGCGGATGGGAGCAGCACCTCACGTCTGAGAAGTGTTGGAGGAAAGAACGAGATTCTTGCCGAGCCGAGATCCATCGATCCATCTCGGCTTACCTGTATGGGAGTTGCTGGCAGCAAGCTGCCAGTGCGGGTTTTTCGAGCTGAATAAGTCCAACGAAAACTGAAAGGGAATCGCCGTCGAGAACCCAGGGATAAATCCCTGGGCTTGGATGCAATCGAGCACTTTGGGTATTCGGAGGACTTATTCAGGTGCCCTCTTCGGCATCGGTCGGGAGAGAGGGCAAACGCGTCACGATCTGTTCAGCCAAGGCGTCCATCCGCTGCAATTCCAGGGAATCGAACGGACGCGTGGAGAAATCGAGCACGAGATTATCATCGATCAGCGCGAGGCCAATATCCGGCGGGAGCATCGCTCGGACCGAGGATTGGTTGAGCAAGCGTCCTGCAAGGTTCTGCTCCGCATACTGAACAAATCGTTCCCCCGGCACCATGGCGCGCATGGTGCCGAGAGGAAGGAAATCGAGTAGGCTATGCACTTGGGCTGTCGGACGCAGAAGCGTGGTGGGCCAGGAACTGGCCAGCTTCCGGATGAGCAGATTCCAACGGGCCGCTCGCGGTTCGCTGGTGCGTGTCGGCGTCTCAATCTGGACGATGGCGGTATCCGGATCGTGCAGGGAGACCAGCACGCGCGGAAGCGTCGGGGTAAAACGGTTGAGAACCTCGGGCGCGACTGCCCGCTGCTGGCCGTGTAACTTGAAGTTATTGGCTTCGGCCCAATCCGACAGAGCCAGCCAATGCTGCTGGGTCGTCCAGCGACGCACCAGGAACCAGAAGATTGCGATGGAAGCGACGAGGATCGCCAGCAGCGACACCAGCACGCGGATCGGAATGGATGTTTGAGCAACCAGCATCGGGTTCTCATCGTACCATCATGGACCCCAGCACCGAATTGCACCGGCATCTTGGCGACAATCCGTGCACGGCTGCCGATCCGATAATGTGCAGGTTGGTTTCAATGCAAACCCCCTGCCGAACGTTGGTCCGCCGATTGCGTATATCTCAAGATACTAATGCCGTAGCGCCCGCTCTCAATGCACGGGCGAATTTGTGCCGATAAAGCGAAATAAACAATGCCAGACTTCTCACCCATTGTAAAGCAGATGAAGCATCGCTATCAGTTGCGCGTCCACAAATGGCGCAAGAGCATGAGCGGTTGCGCCTGGAGCGTGCGATATCACGATGGCCGATGTGTCAACTGGATCGAAGCCCCCGTCCCCAAGACCCCGATCAGCCTGGCGATCTTCCTTCACGAGGTCGGCCATCACGCGATTGGATTCAACCGATACCGCGTTCGGTGCGAAGAGGAGTACCACGCCTGGCTATGGGCGTTCGAGCAAATGCGCAAGCTTGGCGTTGAACCTGATGCCAAAGTGACGCGTCGGTTCGCCCGGTCGATGCAGTACGCGGTGGACAAGGCACTGCGCCGGGGGGCAAAGCGAATTCCTCAACCCCTGATGCGATTTGTCTCCGAGGCCGCCTGATTTGGCCTTGGCGCATATCGCTTCGGCAATCCTATACAAATCGAAGATGCCCCGCGATCCATCCATGCGGGCGGTGATTACAGCGGGATGTTCGTCGCTGTAACAAGGCTTCGCCTCTGCAACGGCGGGAGTAGAAACAAAACGGGGCACGGCTTTGTGCCGTGCCCCTTGCCGACTGATACAAACTAGTCGGTTTATGCAGCGGGCTCAGTGGTGGCGTCGATGGGCAGATGCTCCTCGTCGGACTGCGCTCCAGTTCGGCTGGTACGCAACACGCCGCCTTCCATCACCTGCTTGATCTTCGCCAGCGCCTTATTCTGAATCTGACGCACGCGTTCCTTGGTGACGCCGATGATCTTGCCCACTTCTTCCAAGGTCAGGCTGGACTCGGCCTGTTCTTCCCAGTTGAACCGACGGCGAATCACCGTCTGTTCCACATTGGTCAGGTCGGCCAGGTTGCGTTCGACGATGGTCTTCAATTCATCAATGCACTCTTCTTCCACGGCTTCGCGGCGACGATCCGACCAGTCGCTCTTTTCCAGATCGGGCTCAAACTCCACCGGGAATCGATTGCGGTGGCGAGAAGCTTTCAACGCCGTGCGGCTGAACGCCTTGAGAATCGCCCGGCAGGCGTAGGTGGAGAACTTGAAGCCACGTTCCACGTTGAACTTGTCCACGGCGCGGAGCAGGGCCATGTTTCCTTCACTAACGACCTCGGCGAAGTCGACTTGACCAAGCCGAGTGCGCTTGGCCATGGCCAGCACCAGCGCCAGGTTGGTCCGGACCAGATACTCGCGGAAGTGCTCAAAGCGGCGATGCCAATGGATCAAACCTTCCGCCAATTCGCGGGTAAGACCTTCGCGAGTAGCCTTCTTCTTCAATTCGCCCAGCCGCTTCTTGGAGTAGTTGAAGCGGAGGAACATCATCCGCTCCTCGTCCGCCTTCATGAGCTTGGGCGAGTTGGGCATGGAATCATCCAAGTCTTGAGCCGTTGGCTGATACCAGGCAGTCGGAGGCAACTCCGGTTCGGCGTCCTGATTGAACAGTTCTCGCTCAATGTTCCTCCGCCGGAAGGCCGAGGAGTCCATGAAGGGGTACTCGGCCTCCAAGATGCGCTCAGCCTGCTCGCGCAGCGGTCGCGGCAACTTGGCAGAGGATCGGGTGGGTTGTCTCACTGCTGTCATGGTGGCCATTGGGGCCTCTCTTCCTATTCCTTAGAACCGTCCAATACCTGGCGTTATTCCGCATTTCGTACCAAACTTATCCTAGATAAGTACGACACCAGGCGCAAAACGTTCTCCAACCACAGGACTCAACCGTATCAAATATAGCACTAATTTAGTGCTCGTGCAAGCCCTTGATACTTCTTAGGCCTTCCTATTCCTTCAGATCCGCGATTTAGCTTACGGTTTCAAAAACTGGACCAAACCATCAACCCTCGGTTCATTTATGCAATCTTGCCTAAACAACGTTTTCATCATAAGGGCTGGTCTGTGATCTTGGGAACGGTATAAATTTCGAATTATGCAGCGACTATGTTTTGGCGGGAGTTTCAATCCCATTCATCATGGGCATCTGATTTGTGCCCGCGCCATTGCTGAGTCCGCTGGGTTTGGCAAGGTGGTGTTGATCCCCTCCGCCCAACCGCCACACAAGCCCATCAATGCTGAGCTCGCCGCGCCGGAGGATCGTTTGGTCATGTGCCGCCTGGCGGCTGCATGCCAGCCGGAGTTGTTCGAGGTCAATGATATCGAACTGCAGCGGACCGGACGCAGCTATACAATCGATACGGTTCGCATTCTCAAACAACAGGGGTGGGAGCGGGTTTACTGGCTCATCGGGGCAGACATGTTGAGGTTACTCCCCCATTGGTATCAGCCCGAAGCGCTGTTGCGCGAGGTCCATTTTGTCGTGATGGCTCGTCCGGGGTGGGCTTTTGACTGGTCTTCGCTGCCCCCGGCCTATCGGGAACTGGAGAAAAACGTCCAGGCGGCGCCCCAGATCGATATCAGTGCAACGGAGATCCGCCAGCGGCTCGCGTCCGGCCGGCCGATCGAGTATCTCACGCCACCGACTGTAATCGAGTACATCCACAGACAACGGCTGTATGGGGCAGGGAATGGAAGCCGGCGATAGGATCCGAGGAAAGGGGGTGCGTTTGCGCCAAGGGGTCTGGGGTTTGCCTATCTAAGGAGGGGATTCCGGTAGACCGTTGCCACGGCGAGGCAGGTGGCTTGGCAGTTACAATTCCTTTCAGGCAGAAGGGCGGGTGGCTATGACGACAATAGTCAGACCGACGCGAATCATCATCCTCGGCGGAGGGTTCGGCGGAATCTACACCGCCTTGGCATTGGACCGTCTGCACAACGAACGGACCGACCTGGAGGTTGTCCTCGTTTCCCGTGAGAACTACTTGACCATGACGCCGCTGCTCTTCGAGGCGGCATCGGGCATTCTCGAGCCCCGTCATGCGGTTCAGCCCGTTCGCTCGCTTTTCCGCCGGGCGCGGTTCGTGGAGGCGGACGTTGAGCACATCGACCTGGAGCGGCGTATCGTCTTTGCCCGGCCTAGCGTCGATGAGATCTATGAGCTGCCCTACGACCACCTGGTATTGGCGATGGGAGGAGTCACCAATCGCGCGCTGGTCCCCGGCTCGGAACATGCGATGACGTTCAAGACGCTGGCCGACGCCATCTTCCTACGGAACTACACCATCGAGCTGTTCGAGCGGGCCGACGTGGAGCCGGACGCGGAGCGGAAAAAGGCCTTGTTGACGTTCGTCATCATCGGGGGAGGCCTGGTCGGGATCGAGCTGATGGGCGAGTTAACGACGTTCACGCGGAATCTCTGCCGGTCCTACCGGCATGTCGATCCGGACGAGCTTCGCTTCGAGTTGCTCGAAGCCGGCCCGCATGTCATGGCGGAGATGGATCGCGATCTGGCCGACTATGCTGCCGAAGTGCTGGAGCGGCGAGGCGTTCGCATCCGCACACAATGCCCAGCCAAGCGCATGGGCCTGGATCGTGTGGAGTTGCCCAGCGGCGAAACGATCATGGCGGATACGATCATCCTGGCTGCGGGCGTGGCGCCCAATCCGCTGCTGAAGGATCTGCCGATGACCAAGGATCGGCGGGGTCGAATTGCGGTGGATGCGACCATGCAGGTGCCATCGCATCCAGGGGTGTGGGCCTTGGGGGATTGCGCTGCGATCCCCGATCCCAGTGGCAAGCCTTATC
>JBLNDH010000489.1:0-12289 GCA_050261455.1 Bacillota bacterium | reverse complement strand
GGGGAGAAGCACTGCTGGAGCTGCATGGGCGAGTGAGCCCATGCCACGGTTGCGCACGGGCAAGATGCCCGTGCTACGGTGTAGGCAGTGTCCGCTACACGGAATCGGGAACCGCTGTCGTTGTGCCTTTGAATCTCGTAGCAGCCGACTTGGGGCCGAGTGGGGTTAATGCACCGTTTGCTGGGGAGGGTGCAGGCTCTACGGGCATGGGGCGGATTATTGCGGTAGGCCTGGAGTGAAGTTCTGGCTACAAGGAGGGGAAGTCTGTTCTGTGTTGTAATGCTCGCCATACGAGCGGGGGTTTATCATGAAAACTCCATGTTCATGGGCCTGTCTGGTAATTGGGATGGGAATGGTCGGTTTGCCGACGATGGCTGATTCACGGGGGGTCGCGGCGGCGTTTGGGGTGGATGCGGCCACGACTCAGCAGGCGGCCAAGGTGGACTTTTGGGTCGAAATGATCGGCGAGGCGCAGGATCCGTCGGAGGTGGTGGCGGAGTATTCCAAGGCCAAGGCACAGGCTGGCGGGAATGTCCATTTCGAACGGGCGTACATCGCCCGGATGGTGGAGTTGGGGCATCCGGAGATGGCTGAGACCCAAGCGCGGGCGGAGACGCAACAGGATGTGAACAACGCCATGGCCTGGGCGGTGGCAGCGTACATGGATGGACGGCGGGATCGGGTTCAGGGGGCGCTGAAGGAGATCGCCCGGGCTTCGGGGATGCTGCCGGAGAATCCGTTTGTGCAGAGCACGGCAGCAAAGCTCTTGGCGTGGCATGACACACGATTGGATCGCTCGAGGTTGCCCGCCGATGTGGCGAATGCGGCGGCAAAGGTGAGGCAGGACTTGGGCAATGGCCCAGTCTTCAAGGCGATGTATCAACAGGCCAAGGAGGCGTATGGCGCCGGCGATGGTGGGGGGGCTGGATCGGCCAGTCGGCCCGCCACCGGCCGAACGGGGGCGAGGATGGCGGACTATGGCCTGGAGGAGTGGGAATGGGAGGCGATGCGGCCCGTCCCCAGCTATGCGGCGGGCAGCACGTATAACTATTACAACTACAACACGTATCCGGAGCCGATGGCATATGGGGATATGAATGCGGGATATCCCTGGGGGCGGAGTTGGTGGAACAACTCGTACTGGCTGGATTCGTGGTGGACGGCGGTGCGGTTCTGGTGGACGCCGACGCCCGATGAGTTCTTCTTTGCGCGAAATGCGTTCTTCAGGAATCCGATTCCGGTGTTCATCGTGAGAAATGAGGATCACCGGAACCATGATTGGAGCAATGGGTTCAGTCGAATGCAGACGCCGCGGTCGGTGCAGGGTAGTGCGCGGAGCGCCGGGGTTGGGCCGCGGATGACGCAGAGTAGCCCAAGGATGATGCAGAACACGCCGCGGAGGAGTGTGGCGGCGCCTCGAAGTGGTGGAATGCAGGGTGCGGGAGGAACCCCACGGAACACCGCGGCGGCGGGGGGGAGAGGGCGGTAGGACGGTGCAAAAGAAAACCCAGGGAGCAAGCTCCCTGGGCGTTCATGATATCCAATATTCGTAGTATCGCTGCTAAATCTGCGAATACTCGGCGGGCTTGAGGGAGAGATTGGTGATGCCGCAGAGGATGGCTTTGTCGGCGTACTCGGCCATGCCCTTCAGACGCTGCCAATCGGGGTCGCTGCCGAACTTGCGCCAAGCGGCCTCCTGGGCGGCAGGGCTTTCGAAGGCAAGCATGTAGGTGAGGTTGGGCATCTTGCCGCCGATGATCGTTTCGCCGAAGAAGACCGGATTGAGTCCGACGCGGCGGAAGACCTTGATCTCGCCGGCATCATTGAACATCTCGATCTTCTTCTGCCCGGTCTTGACGCTGGGGCTCTCGTAGGTGCGAAGCTGGAACACGCGGCCGGGGTTCTTGACCGGAATTTCCAGCTGGGGCATGCCCTTGAAGGCGACAAACAGGGAGCTTTCCATACGCTTGAACGCGGGTTTATCGGCCGGGGCGTTCAGGAAGGCCGCGCCCTTGTCCAGATACTCGGCGTCGGCCAGGAGCTTCTGGGTGCTGGTGGCGACGGATTCCAACGACGCATGGCGAAGCAGCACGTAGGCGGGATTGATGTCCGCGGCGGGGAAGAACACGCCGACCGGAGAGATGCCGATGCGATTGAACGCCGGGATCGCGGCATCACGCATGTAGGCATCAAAGCCCTGTTTCTGTTCCTGACTGGTCAGATAGTAAAAGCGAAGTTCGTAAATGGCCCGGCCCTCAGCGGCATCGGCCGCTTGCGAGGGGACCTGCTTGGACAGGGAAGCCAGACCGGCCGCGCCGGCCGCCGCCAGAAACGTGCGTCGATTGAGCATAGAGAGACCTTTCGCAAATGTGGACTGTTGCACCGAGAGAGCCAGATCCGATGGGTGACTCTACTTGAAAGAATTGTCAGCCGGGACCGTTCGTCTGTCCATAGGGCAGGGCGTGCGGGGGCGCAAAAAAGCGACCGGCGATCCTTTCGGATCGCCGGTCTTATGCGGCTGAGAGGAGTCGAACCTCCACTCCCTTGCGGGAACAAGGACCTGAACCTTGCGCGTCTGCCAATTCCGCCACAGCCGCGATTCAGAGGTGGAGATTGTACGGCAACTATCGCAGTTGTCAAGTCATAGCGTCATCAGAGTTACGCTTCGGGGGTGGCGGGGGTTTTGCACAGGTGGCTTGGCCTCCCAACCGCGCCAAAATGGATGGCTGCACCTACGTTTCATATTGGCTTCCCACCGGCGCGTGAGGCACTTATCATTAGAGACGATGGCCGCCAAAGATAAACGCAACAGCCTTTCGCCCCGCATCAGCAACAAGCGGGCTCTGCATGACTACTTCATCTCCGCCAAGCTCGAGTGTGGCATTGAGCTGGTCGGGTCGGAGGTGAAATCGCTCCGTTACGGCATGGCTCATCTGCAGGAGGCGTTTGCCCGCATTGAGAATGGGCAGCTGGTCCTGCATGGGGCGCATATTGACCCGTACGATCAGGCGAGCCTGAACAACCATCTTCCGACCCGCGATCGCAAGCTCCTGGCCCACAAACGCGAAATTCGCCGGCTGGAACAGGAAACTGCCCAGAAGGGCACGACGCTGATTCCACTGGCGATCTACTTCAAGAACGGCTTGGCGAAAGTGGAGATCGGCGTCGCCCGCGGCAAACAGGAGCACGATAAGCGAGAGACGATTCGCCGCAAGGAACAAGACCGCGAGCTGCGACGCATCATGAGCAAGCGGCAATAGGAGCAATGACATGCGAGAATGTCCGTCCGATGTCCCCGATATTGTTGCGCACCGAGGTTTGCACGTCGAATATCCCGAGAATTCTATTGGTGCGATGAAGGCGGCGTGGAAGGCGGGATTCCAATGGGCCGAGTGCGATATTCACCTGTCGGCGGACAAGGAGTTTGTCGTCCTGCACGATGAGAAGCTGGACCGGACTACCACCGGCAGGGGGGTGGTGTCGCAGTTTGCCTGGTCCGAACTCCAGAGCCTCTCGCTTCGGGGGCCTGCGGGGAAACCGACGTCGGAGAAGCTTCCTTTGCTGGGGCAGTTGCTTGAGGCGATGCCGGCGTCGGCGGGGCTGCTGGTTGAGGTCAAAGCGGTCTTCTCGCGTCGCGATGTCGAACGGCTTCTTGAACTGCTCAAGCCGCATCGGTTCATTTTGCAGTCGTTTAATCTGGAGAACATCAAGCTCATTCACGAGTGCAATCCCCGCATTGCGATCGCCTTTCTGGTGGATGATGCGGCCAAGCTCATTAAGGAAGAGCAGATCAAGTCGATTCCCGGGGCTTCGATCAACGCCAATTTCAAGAGCCTCGATGTCAGCGGCGTTCGGCAGTTGCATGACGCGGGCAAATGGGCGGGCGCCTGGACGGTGAACAGCGAAGGCGACATTCGGCGCATGCTGGGCATCAACGTGGACACGATCATCACCGATGAACCGGCTAGAGTCGCTCGGCTGATGTCGGGCGTATAAGCGGCTTGGCATCTCCACCCCTGTAGACGCGACAAACCGACCAAAATCGGGTAAACCATCGTATTACCAATACGCGTTTAGAGGAAAGACAAAGGATGACTACGCCGAACGCCAAGCCAGTTGACACCAAAAACAAGACCAACAAGCCGACGACCGCCGGTGCTTCCAAGCAGGCCCAGGCCTCTATGCCGCCGTCTCCTCCCGGCACCGATTTCATCCGCGAGATCATTAACGAAGACAAGCACACGGATAAATGGGGCGGCCGGGTGGCTACCCGGTTTCCGCCGGAGCCCAATGGCTATCTGCATATTGGGCATGCCAAGTCGATTTGCCTGAACTTCGGGATTGCCGAGGAATACAAGGGCACGTGCAACCTTCGGTACGACGATACCAATCCCGCCAAAGAAGAGCAGGAGTATGTTCGCTCGATCGAGGAGGATGTGCGCTGGCTGGGCTTCCAGTGGGCCGGCCGGTACTTCGCTTCGGATTATTTCGAGACGATGTACCAGTATGCCGTCGATCTGATCAGGAAGGGCAAGGCGTACGTGTGCGATCTCTCAGCGGATGAGGTGAGCAAGAACCGCGGTACGCCCACGATTCCTGCCACGCCGAGCCCGTATCGCAACCGATCCGTTGCGGAGAACCTCGACCTTTTCGAGCGGATGCGCAAGGGCGAATTCCCGGATGGTTCGAAGACACTGCGGGCGAAGATCGACCTGGCCTCGCCGAATTTCAACCTGCGAGATCCGGTCATGTACCGCATCCTGCATGCCCCGCATCACAACACCGGCAACAAGTGGTGCATCTATCCGATGTACGACTGGGCCCATGGGTTTGAGGATTCGATTGAGAAGATCACCCATTCGATCTGCACGCTGGAATTCGAGAACCATCGGCCGTTGTATGACTGGTTTATCGATGCGGTGAACGAGGGGCGTAGCCCGGCCGAGAAGATCTGGCATCCGCAGCAGATCGAGTTTGCGCGGCTGAACATCACGTACACGGTTCTGTCGAAGCGGAAGCTGCTGGCGTTGGTGAAAGAAGGGATTGTCCGGGGCTGGGATGATCCGCGGATGCCGACGATTTCGGGGTTCCGCCGCCGGGGTTATACGCCGGAGGCCATCCGAGCCTTCTGCAAACACATCGGCGTCAACAAGGTCAACAGCACGGTCGATCTGCAGTTGTTGGAGTACTTCATCCGCGAGGATCTGAACAAGCGGGCTCCGCGTGCGATGGCGGTGCTGCGGCCGGTGAAACTTGTGATCGACAACTACCCCGAAGGGCAAGTGGAATACCTGGAGGCCGTGAATAACCCGGAGGATCCGAGCGCCGGCAAGCGGCAGGTTCCGTTCTCGAAGGTTTTGTACATTGAGCAGGACGATTTCCGGGAGGTGCCGCCGCCGAAGTATTACCGGTTGTATCCGGGCAATGAGGTGCGGTTGCGGTGGGCGTATTTCGTCAAGTGCACGCATGTGGTGAAGGATGCCGCAGGCAATGTCACCGAGATCCACTGCACGTACGACCCGGCCACCAAGGGCGGCGATGCGCCGGATGGCCGGAAGGTGAAGAGCACGATGCACTGGGTTTCCGCGGCGCATGCGTTGCCGGTCGAAGTTCGCCTGTACGATCACCTGTTCACGAAGCCCGATCCGGACGACTATCCGGAGGGGGCCGACTGGAAGGTGAATTTGAATCCCAAGTCGGAAGAGGTGGTGAGCGCCTTTGTGGAGCCGACGTTGAAGGACGCGCCCGTGGGTATGCGGTACCAATTCGAGCGTCACGGCTACTTCTGCGTGGACAAGGATTCGGCCGCGGGGAAACTGGTCTTTAACCGCACGGTGTCTCTGAAGGACACGTGGGCCAAGATCGAGAAGGCCCATAAGTGAATGCCTCTGCGATGCAAATGAGAAAGCCCACGGCAGTGCCGTGGGCTTTTTTGCATGGTCCACTCAGCAGGTTAAGGCGTAGTTACCGCGACTTGGAGCGAGATGTGGGGGGATTCGTGCGGTCGTTTTTAGAATCGGCAGTCGCCGGTTTAGCGCCATCGCCGGTGCGGGAGGACGCTTGGCGCTTGCGCATGGCACGCAGGCCGGCCAGCGAGAACTCCGTGATATGTGTCACGAGTTTCTCGATGTTGTCATCGTGTAAGAGCTGGGGACGCAGTCGCCGAACGATCTCTCGCTGGTAGACGTAGAGGAAGCATTGTGCTCCGACGCTCATTCCCCCTCGCACCACGTCTTCCTCGGAGGCGTCGGGGCCGAGAATGCCGCGGATGATGTCATTGATGACGTTGGCCCGGGGGCGGAGCAATTCTTCCATGACGGCATCCAGGGCGGCGGTGGGCTGGGCGAATTCGTGGGCGACGATGATGGCGTACCAGGCCGGCCGGGAGGGATCATGCAGGTCTGCGATCAGGTCCGCGATGTGAGCCCGTAAGCGTTCCTCAGGTGAGCCAGCGAGGCGATTGGAAGGGGCCACGGGTGTCGCGCTGAGCGCGTGGCGGATTACGGCGGCGTACAATTCGAACTTGTCGCGATAATGGTAGTTGATGGCGGCGGTGTTTACGCCGGCGCGATCGGTGATTTCCTTGATGGTGGCGGCGTGCAGGCCGCGTTCAGCGAAGACCTCTCCGGCAGCGTTGATGAGCTTGCGGCAGGTTTCCTGGGCGGCGGCGTTGTTCTTCACATTGGGCATTACTTACCTCACGGGCAACATGGGTGACTATAGCCCCCGCGGCGAAATATTCAAATCCGCATTTGAATTTTCTCTTGACAGTTTAACTTCGTAAGTTAAATTTGAAATACAATAATACCGGGTCGAGCCCGAATGGGTGAGCTTGTACCCACTGCGGATGGGTAGCCTGCAGTTGTGTTCCAACCTTCCCGCCGGAGATTAATTGCCTCCTGTTGCGGCCAACTAACTCTCGAAAACATTTGGAGTGACATCCATGAATGCACGGATATGGCGATCGCTAGTTGCGGCGGCGCTGTCAGCGAGTCCCCTTTTGACGGGTTGTGATCGCCAGCAGGCCGCGCCGCCGCCCGCGCCGATTCCGGAAGTGGCGACGGTGACGGTTCAGGCGCAGAAGGTGGTGCTGACCACGGAATTGCCGGGTCGCACCTGCAGCTATCTGGTGGCGGAGATCCGGCCGCAGGTCAGCGGGCTGATCCAAAAGCGGCTGTTTACCGAAGGTTCCGACGTCAAGGCGGGCCAGACGCTGTATCAGATCGATCCGGCGCCGTTTCAGGCGGCGTTGGACAGTGCGACGGCGAATCTGGCGGCGAGTCAGAAGGCGGCGGACCGAGCGAGAGCTGCGTTGAATGCGAGCATTGCCGGTGTGGCGCGGCAGCAGGCGACGTTGGCCTTTGCCCGCACGAATCGTCAGCGGTTCGAGGATCTGGTGAAGGTCAAAGCGGTTGCCGCCAGCCAGCGGGACCAAGCCGCGACGGACGCGGATGTCGCCGAGGCGGCGCTGCGAGCCGCCGAGGCCCAGGTGGAGAGCGACCGGCAGGCGGTGGCGGCGGCCGAGGCAGCCATCAAGCAGGCGGAAGCGGCGTTGCAGACGGCGCGGATCAACCTGGGTTACACGGAAATCACCGCGCCGATTTCCGGGCGTATCGGGCGGTCCAACGTGACCGAAGGCGCCATCGCGACGGCGTATCAGCCATTGGCTCTGTCGACGATCCAGCAACTAGATCCCATTTATGTAGACGTGCCTCAATCCACGGTGGAAATGATGCGGTTGCGGCGCAATCTGGAGAATGGCCGCCTGAGCAACCATGGGAGCGACCAGAAGAAGGTCAAGCTCATTCTGGAGGATGGCGCGGCGTACCCGTTGGAAGGGACGCTGGAGTTTCGCGATGTCACGGTGGACCCGACGACCGGATCGGTCATCCTGCGGATTGTTGCGCCCAATCCGCAAGGGGTTCTGCTGCCCGGCATGTTCATTCGGGCGAGGGTTGAAGAAGGCGTGGCCGAGCGGGCGATTGTGATTCCGCAGCAGGCGGTCTCGCGCGATCCGAAGGGGAACCCAGTGGTTCTGGTCGTGGACGGCGGGGGAAAAGTCCAGCAGCGTAAAGTGGCGGCCGAGCGGGCGATTGGCGACCAATGGCTGATCTCTGCTGGGCTGGCGGAGGGCGATCGGGTGATCGTGGAAGGTACGCAGCGAGTGCGTCCCGGCGCCACGGTGAAGGCGGTTGCCTTTGAAGGTGTTCGCAAGGCTGCGGGCGAGTCGAGCAGCACGACCAAGCCGACGTCAAAATCCAACTGATATAAAGGTGTTCGATGCTATCGAGGTTCTTCCTAGAGCGTCCGGTTTTCGCCTGGGTGATCGCCATCATTCTCATGGTGGGAGGATGCCTGGCGATCTACAATCTGCCTGTATCGCAGTATCCGCCAATTGCTCCGCCATCCATTGCCGTTACATCCTTTTATCCAGGGGCGTCGGCGGAGACGGTTGAGAACAGCGTGACGCAGATCATCGAGCAGAAGATGACCGGCTTCGACAAGATGCTGTATCTCTCGGCCACCAGCGACTCGTCGGGCTCGTCCCGCGTTGAGCTGACGTTTGCGCCGGGGACGGATCCGGACATGGCGTGGTCGCAGGTGCAGAACAAGCTGCAGCTGGCGATGGCGAGCCTGCCGGAGGTGGTGCAGCGTCAAGGCGTGAAGGTGAGCAAGTCCACGCGAAACTACCTGTTGGTGGTGGGGCTGATTTCGGAAGACGGGAGCATGGACATGCACGACCTGCAGGACTATGCCCAGTCGAACATTGAGAAGGTGCTTTCGCGCGTGCCGGGCGTCGGGGAGGTGGAGATGTTCGGCAGTCAGTATTCCATGCGTGTCTGGCTGGATCCGGACAAGCTGACCAACTACCGAATGACGATTCAGGATGTGATCGCGGGGCTGAAGGCGTACAACGTGGAAGTGTCCGCGGGGCAGTTGGGCGGGATGCCGGCGGTGGAGGGGCAGCGGCTGAATGCGGCGATCGTGGTGCAGAATCTGCTGAAGACCCCCGAGGAATTCGCGGCGATTCCGCTGCGGAACAATCCGGATGGATCGGTTGTGCGGGTGAAGGATGTGGGACGGACGGAACTCGGGACCGAGGTCTACGATATGAATTCATATCACAACGGTAGACCGACGGCTGCGCTGGCGATTCGGCAGGCAGCGGGCGCCAATGCGTTGGCGACCGCCGATGCGATCCGGGCCAAATTGAACGAGATGGCCCAGTTCTTCCCACCGGGGTTGAAGGTGGTCTACCCGTACGACACCACGCCATTTGTGAGTGCGGCCATTGAAGAGGTGGTCAAGACGCTCTTCGAGGCCATTGTGCTGGTGTTCCTGGTCATGTACCTGTTCATGGGAAACATGCGGGCCACGCTGATTCCGACCATCGCGGTGCCGGTGGTGATCCTGGGGACGTTCGCGGTCCTGGGGCTGGCCGGGTCTTCCATCAACATGCTGACGATGTTCGGAATGGTTCTGGCGATCGGTCTACTGGTGGACGACGCGATCGTGGTGGTGGAGAACGTCGAGCGAATCATGAGCGAAGAGGGGTTGTCGCCGAAGGAGGCGACGCGTAAGTCGATGGACCAGATCACCAGCGCGTTGATCGGCATCGGACTGGTGCTCTCGGCGGTGTTCGGGCCGATGGCGTTCTTCGCCGGATCGACGGGGGTGATCTACCGGCAGTTCTCGATAACGATCATCGCCTCGATGCTGTTGTCGGTGGTGGTGGCGTTGGTTCTGACGCCGGTACTGTGTGCCTCATTCCTCAAGGCGGTGCCCAAGGGGCATGAAGCGGCGGAAGGCGGGGTGTGGTTCCTGCGGCCATTCTTCCGATGGTTTGACCGCGTGTTCTTCGGGCTGCGGGATTGGTATCTGAAGGTGGTGAGCCATTCACTGCACAAGAAGCTCCGCTATGTGGCGGCGTTTATCCTGATCGTGGTGGCGATGGGGTATCTGTTCAGGCGAATGCCCACCGCGTATCTGCCGGATGAAGACCAAGGGATGATGTTGGTGCAGGCGACGCTTCCGGCGAGCTCAACGTTGGAACAGACGCAAGCGGTCATGGACCAAGTGCGGGACCATTTCCTGAAGGACGAGAAGGATGCGGTGGAATCGTGCATGACGATTTCCGGGAACAACTTTGCCGGCCGGGGACAGAACGCGGGCATGGCATTCGTGAAGCTCAAGGATTGGAGTCTGCGTCCGGGGGCGGAACTGAAAGTGACTGCCGTGGCCGGGCGAGCGATGCGGGAGTTTTCGAAGATTCGCAACGCGATGGTGTTCGCCCTGGTGCCGCCGTCCGTGATCGAGTTGGGCACGGCGAAGGGGTTTGACTTTCAGTTGCTGGACCGCGGCGGCCTGGGCCACGCCCAATTGATGGCGGCCCGCAACCAACTTCTGGGCATGGCTGCCCAGGAGCCGGTGTTGACCAAGGTTCGTCCCAACGGTCTGGAAGACGTGCCCGAGTACCGGGTGGACGTGGACTGGGAGAAGGCGGGTGCTTTGGGGACGCCGATCAGTTCCATTCACAGCACGATTTCGGCGGCGTTCGGCAGCGCGTATGTCAACGACTTTATTCAGGGTGGGCGTGTGAAACGGGTGTACGTGCAAGCGGACGCCCCTTACCGGATGTTGCCGAATGATCTGGAGAAGCTGTACGTTCGCAACACGGTCGGGAACATGGTGCCGTTTTCTTCGTTTGCGTCCGGGCACTGGGCCTATGGTTCGCCGAAGCTGGAGCGATTCAACGGCTTTCCGTCCATCAACGTTCAGGGCGAGTCGGCGCCGGGGCGGAGTTCCGGTGAAGCGATGGAGGCGATGGAAAGCTTCGTGAAGAAGCTGCCGCTGGGGGTTGGCTATGACTGGACCGGCCTTTCCTACCAGGAACGGCAGGCGGGTTCCCAGACCGGAGCGCTGTATGCGTTTTCGATCCTGGTGATCTTCCTGTGCCTGGCGGCGTTGTACGAGAGCTGGCCGATTCCCGTATCGATTCTGCTGGCGTTGCCCTTGGGGGCGATCGGAGGCGTTCTGGCCTCGACGCTCCGGGGCCTGCCAAACGACGTGTACTTCCAGATTGGATTGTTGACCACGCTGGGGTTGACCACGAAGAACGCCATCCTG
Organism: Bacillota bacterium; assembly: GCA_050261455.1. Classification (GTDB taxonomy): domain Bacteria; phylum Planctomycetota; class Phycisphaerae; order Tepidisphaerales; family Tepidisphaeraceae; genus JAPLNB01. The sequence continues at coordinate 1,162 of JBLNDH010000489.1, read as the reverse complement.
ATCGTGCAGTTTGCCAAGACGAGAGTGGAGGAGGGGATGGGGTTGATCGAGGCGACGGTGGAGGCGGCGAAGTTGCGGCTGCGTCCGATCATCATGACGTCCATGGCATTTGGATTCGGGGTGCTGCCGCTGGCTCTGGCGAATGGGGCCGGCGCCGGTGCGCAGAAGGCCATCGGTACGGCGGTGCTGGGCGGCGTGGTGACGTCGACGTTTCTGGTGACTGTGTTTGCCCCGCTGTTCTATGTGGTGATCCAGAAGACCTTTGGCCGGCGTGGCAAGAGTCAGGCGGCGCAGAGCTCCGAGTCCCTGGTGGAAGTAGTGAAATGAGTAAGAACGTCTTCCGTGTAGTAGCTGGAATGGCGCTGTTTGCGGGCGGCTGCAACCTGGCCCCGAAGTACACGCGGCCGGAGGCGCCGGTGCCGGCGGAGTGGCCGGCGTCGGCGGCTACGCAGCCCACAACGCACGCCTCGGAGGCCCGGCTTCTGAGTTGGCAGGAATTCTTTGTCGATGAGAAGCTCCAGCGAATCATCGCGGCGGCGTTGCAGAACAACCGTGACCTGCGGTTGGCCGCCTTGAATGTGCAGCGGGCTGAGGGGCTGTATGGCATCCAGCGGGCCGAACTGATGCCTACGGTCAGTGCGAGCGGCAGTCTGGTCCGGCAGCGTGTGCCCGGCGACCTCTCGCCGAATGGGAAAGCGACGACTTCCAGCCAGTACAGCGTCAATCTCGGTACGGTGGCGTGGGAGATCGATTTTTTTGGCCGCATCCGCAACCTGTCCGATGCGGCTCTTCAAGAGTACCTGGGCACGGAGCAGGCTCGCCGCAGTGTGCAGGTGTTGCTGGTTTCCGGGGTGGCCGAGGCGTATTTGACGTTGGCTGCGGACCGAGAGAATCTCCGGCTGGCGAAGAACACGCTGCAGGCCCAGCAAGGCATGTATGACCTGGTCAAATGGCGACTGGATCGGGGATTCGTTCCCGAGGTAGACCTGTACCGAGCGCAAACGCAGGTGGAGCGAGCACGGGGCGACGTTGCCCGATTCACGCAGTTGGTGGCGCAGGATGAGAATGCGTTGGAACTGCTGGTGGGGGCGTCGGTGCCGAGCGATCTACTGCCCGCAGGGCTGAGCGAGATCCGCCCGTTCCAGGAGATCTCTGCCGGCGT
>JBLNDH010000488.1:0-2604 GCA_050261455.1 Bacillota bacterium | reverse complement strand
GCCGCGATCGCCATCGCCGCCGCCCAGGCCGGCAAGGATATCTACTGCCAAAAGCCCCTGGCGCTGACCATCCAGCAGGGCCGGGCGATGTCCGATGCCGTCCGTCGCACCGGCGTCATCTTCCAGACCGGCTCCCAACAGCGTTCCGACGCCCGTTTTCGCTTCGCCTGTGAATTGGTCCGCAATGGTCGCATCGGCCGGGTCCATACCGTCGAAGTCCAACTCCCCGGCTCGATGACCAGTGGCCCCTACAAACCCACCCCCATCCCTGCTGGTTTCGACTACGACCTCTGGCTCGGCCCCGCCCCGTACGCTCCCTATCATCCCATGCGCGTGGACGCCTTCGGCTGGCGATGGAATTTCGACTACGCCGGCGGCTGCATCACCGACTGGGGCGCCCATCACATCGACATCGCTCAATGGGGCCTAGGCACCACCCACACCGGCCCCGTCGAATTCGAAGGCACCGGCATTTTCTCCACCGACGATCTCTCCGATACTGCTATCACCTGGGATTGCCACTGCACCTACGCCAATGGCGTCAAGATGCGCATCTGGGCCGACGAACCGTTCAGTCTCGCCAAGGAAGTCCCCAACGGGATCCGTTTCATCGGCACCGATGGCTGGATTTTCGTGAACCGCGGCACCATCGACGCCCACCCCAAATCCATCCTTTCCACCCCCATCGCCCCCAACGAACTTCACCTCTACCCCTCCAACCACCACTACGGCAACTTCCTCGACTGCATCAAGACCCGCCACGAGCCCGCCGCCCCTGTCGAGCAAGCCCACCGCAGCATCTCCATCGCCCATCTCTGCAACATCGCCATGCGCACCGCCCGCAAGATCCGCTGGAACCCGGACACAGAGCAAATCCTGAGCGACCCCGCCGCCTCCCGCTTCCTTTCCCGCTCCATGCGCGAACCCTGGCACCTCTAACCCGAAAGTCGAAAGGTCCCACCATGCACAGAATGGCTAATAATCAAAACCGTAACACGGGCATCCTGCCCGTGCGTTCTTCATCTGTGGGCATCTGTGCCCCATCCGTGGCAACAAAAAGAGAAGTGACATGGGCGGCCCGCCCATGCCACGGTTGGCTGTTTGGCGTGGAATGGCATTCGTGGGAATTCGTGGAGATTCGTGGGCAATCATCTTCTCATAGGAACTCACCATGCAAAAACTGAAAGCTCTCGCGATTCTCATCCCCATCTTCTTCCTGGCGACCTCCTCCCACGCCGCCGAGATCAAGCAAACCACCTACAAAGGCTGGGCCTCCACCGCCCTCACCAACTCCCTCATCGAAGTCCACGTTGTCCCCGCCATCGGCGGCCGAGTCATCCAGCTCAAGCTCGGCTCCTTCGAATACCTCTGGGTCAACGATCACCTGGCCGGCAAGCTCCCGCCTCCCACCGGCCTCGGCCCCAACGGTGAATGGCTCAACTACGGCGGTGACAAGCTCTGGCCCGCCCCGCAAGGCTGGTCCGGCGATCACGAATGGCCCGGCCCGCCCGATGCCATCCTCGATGGCAGCCCCCATGCCTGCACCATCCTCACTCCCACCGGCCCCCAGGCCGCCCTTGAACTCAAAAGCCTCCCCGACCCGCGCAGCGGCATCCAGTTCTCCCGCGTCATCCGCGTCTTCGATAACGCCGCCCACGTCAGCTTCTATTCCACGATGAAGAACATCGACAATCGCCCGCGCCAATGGGCCATCTGGCAGGTCACCCAGCTCAACGCCTCCGCCAAAAACAAGCTCGGCTACAACCCCGAGATCCGCTCCTACTCGCCCATCAACCCCGCCAGCATCTTCCCTCGTGGCTACACCGAAACCTTTGGCCTGGTCAACAATCCCTCCTTCAAATCCGACCCCAAGGCCGGCCTGGTGATCGCCAACTACAAACGCCTCGTTGGTAAGATCGGCATGGACAACTCCGCTGGTTGGCTTGCCACCGTCGATGGCACCGCCGGCTACGCCTTCGTCGAACGCTTCACCTATTTCCCCGGCAAGAAATACCCGGACAACACTTCCGCCACCCTCTGGATGAATGGCGTCGGCCAGATCGTCACCGGCGACAAGATCGCCGAATCCAAGGACGACCCGATCGAAACCCCGCCCCTCGTCGAAAGCGAAATCCTCAGCCCCCTGGCCTACCTCAAGCCCGGCGAGACCTACTCCTACCAGTCCGACTGGTACGTCACCAAAATCGGTGGCAACTACCCCATCTTGAGCTGCACCGACGCCGGCGTCACCTGCGAACCCCTCCGCGCTACCCGCGCCGATAACAAGCTCCACCTCACCGGCCGCTTCGGCGTTTTCGCCCCCGGCAAACTCTCCATTCTATTCCTCGACTCCGCTAGCGCCCCCCTCACCCAACAAGATCTGAATCTCTCCGCCTCCCCCCTCGAGCCCCTTACCATCAACTCCGACATCCCCTTCCCCGCGAAATCCGCTTCCGTCACCCTCATCCTCCGCGACTCCTCTGGCAAGATCCTAGGCGAACTAACCAAGGCGAAGATTCACTGATCAACCCATCTATCGAATACCACCCTCCGTCATCCAGCGAAGCCCCGGATGCACATCCGGGGTTTCCCATGCTCCCGATA
>JBLNDH010000487.1:0-4493 GCA_050261455.1 Bacillota bacterium | reverse complement strand
CGGTCTTGGCCAACCAGTCGGGATGCGATGCGAGATCTCGGGCTAAAAGTAGGTGGTCCATGTCAAACCTGGTTAAATCCTCCGCTCCAGCCGCCGCGGCGGCGGACGCCGCCGCCGGTCGCCGCCTGCGGGGGCACGTTTGCCCCCATCAGCAGGGTCAGGATGCCAAAATCGTACGCGTAGTACGGGGAGGTCGGTTTCAGCCGCAGATCCGGGGGATTGCCATTCAGGTCAACGAATTGAGGATCTGCGGTGTCGTCGATCGTAATGGCATCTGCATTGGTGTTGCCCCAGGAAACATTCCCGTCGATCCCAGCCGCGCTCGTTACGCTGCCGCCGAACCCGACCCCGTTCGCGGCGGCGATGCATCCAAAAATACTGGGGGCGCCGCCGGCGCGGATGCCGGCCGAGGCGTTCCGGGCGGCCACACAGAAATGCCGATGCCCGCCCGCCGTAATCCCGTAATCCGAAAACCCGTCTCCCCCGTTGCAGTAGGCCACGCAGCCCACGCTGTGGGTAACCACCAGCCCATGGCTCCCATTGTGGTGTGCGACGCACCAGTACGCCGTCCCGGACGAGGACCAGTTCGCCCCGACGCCGGCATTGTTGTAAAAGCGGCACCGGGTCGCCGCAGCCATCTTGTAGCAGCCGTACCCCAGCGAGTTGACGAAATCACAATCCCACAGAGCGCTGTTGCCAGCGAACGCGGTAACCGCCGACGTGGTCGTCAGATTATTGCCGTCGAACACAATTCGCCGCAGGTCGCCGCCGATGCTGGCCAGATCCAGGAGATTCGCAATGGATGCCGTCGCGCGCAAAACAGGCCGATCGGCATACGCGGCGAGATTGCCAGCCCCATCACATCCCAACAGGTGGACCTTGACCGTCGCCGTGGCCGCTGCAGTGCAATCGTAGGTGCCGGGCAACACCTTGCACTGGTCGTTGGCCGCGGCCACGGAGTAGACCTTGGCCAAGCTCGCGTAGGGACTGGCCAGCGTGCCATTGCCGCCGCTGTCGCTCCCCGTCGGGCTGATGTACCAGTCGGCCATCGCTTATCCTTCCACCGCGAAGCCCAGGAGCAGCGACGCATTGGACAGATCCGCCGGGGTCCCGGTCTTGGTGCAGGCCAGGGTCAGCCCCTCGGCCGCCAGCGTGTCCTTGTTGGCCGCGGTGGCGTGCAAACCGAGGCTCCGGGCGACGTTGGCCGTCAGGCCGGAGCCGCCGGTGACCTTGGTGGAGTTGACGGCGCCGCTGTCGAGCAGATCCGTCGATCCGGTCCCCGCCGCGCCCCGTTTCTGCAGGGCGAAAAACCAGTAATTGGCGTCGTTGGCGGCCAGGGTGGTGTCCACGAGCAGGTGGGCCGACACGATCGTCGCCGCGTACGCCGGCGCCACGATCGGCAGAAACTTGGTAGCGGCGATCGTCCCCAGGGGCACGCAGAGGTATTTGGCCTTGGCGGCGGGGGAGAGGAGCGACCCGGTCAAGAGGCCCTTGGGGACCCATTGGACGATCGGCCGCATGGAGACGACGTTGGCGTCGGTGTAGGAGCCGGAGCCGGTCTGGATCCGCCACAGGGGCCGCTGGGAGCCGTCGCTGGCAAACCCGGTGGTGTTGGCGGTGATCGTCCCAGTCTGATCCATCTGCAGGTAGTTGTAGGTGGAGGGGGCCAGGACGATCGTGCCCGCGGGCACGGCCACCAGCGTCTTGCCATTCCACCAGGACGCGGCTTTCCAGGCGAAGGTCAGGCTCTTGCCATCGGCGACGTCCGTGTCGCGGGCGAAGTTGCCGCCGCCCAAGGCCACGGCGTCCACATCGCCGGCCTCGGCCTTGATGCCGAGGTTGCCGGACTGCAGCTCCTCTTCCTTTGCCGACAGGTAATCGCCCAGCAGGAAATCCTGGCTCCGCAGCCGCGGGCTGAGGTTATTGAGGATCTCCCGGATTGCGTTGCTCAACGCCATAGCTCACCTTCTCTCCCCCGGTCCACTTTCCGCATTCCCCCCGTTGCAAGCCTCGAACGGCCGTGCGAAGGCCGTTCGAGGGTCAATCAACCGCTCACCGCTTACAGATTAAAGTTGAGCCACGCCTCGTAGGTGATGGAGGGGGTGGTCCCGCCGACGTCCAGCTTCACGCGGGCATACTGCTTGCTGATCCAGCCCGGGATCGAGATCGCGCCGACCTCGGTCACCGAAATGATCGGCCCGGCGTCCGTCCAGGTCTCGCCGTCGGCGCTCTCCTGGAGCACCATCTTGTACGTCTCATCGGTGCTCTCGGTGTCCATCGCCGACACCTGCACCACGGCCGCCGCCTGCTGGCCCAACCCGCCCGGGGCATAGCGCAGCCCCAGGTCCTTGGTGGTGCCATCGAAAGTGGCCGTCTTGGTGATGGATTCCTCCAGGCGAAGCTCTTCATCCTGGGGCGTGGGAATGTGACTCGTGTTCATCGCTGATCCTTCCTTGATCGCTGTTTCGTCCGTGTGCCCGGCCATCGCCGGGGCCGCCTAAGAGCAGGGCCTCGCCTATTGCTTCAGGATTCCCCCGATCCGCATGAAGCAGTTGTCGGTGAAATCCACCAGGCCCAGGACGTTGTCGATCACGTCCTTGACGTACTCGCCCATGTTCACGGGCGAGCGCAGCTTCATGAAGCTCGGGCCCTTGATGCCCTGCAGATGGTCCTCGTCCACGCTGCCGCCGAAGCGGGCCACGTAAAGCGAACCGGTCACCTTGCTCGTGCCTCGCTCTTCGGTGAAGGTGAAAATGGGATTGCGCTTGTGATCCTCGGAGATCGTTTTGATGACGGCGCCGTCATAGGCCTGCAGCTGCCGGCGGTCATCGAATTCGAACTTCGCGTTCGTCGAACTCCGGCAGAGGGAACTGACCTTCCGCCGCATCCAGCGATCGCAGAAGATCACCTTCGACCCATTCTCGCCGCTGACCGAATCCAGGGCCTCGTCCAGCAGGTCGAGGGTCAATGCCCCCCCATTGGTGCCCGCCCAGAGGATTCGTTCCCTCGCCACGCTGCGAGCCCGCAGGCCGGCGAACTGCTTGGCGTTGGCCTTGCTGTCGCCCAGGAAGAACTGGCGGTCGAAGTACTTGCCCGCCGCCCGCATGCGGCGATCGATCTTATTCAGACGCGCCACGTCGCCCTTGGCGTCGATGAAGACGTTGTCGGTGCGGATCGCCCCGCCGAACAGCGACAGGACCTCGCGTTTGGGGCTGCTGGAATCCGCCGACACGTCGTATTCCCCGTTCAGCGAACGCTCCCCGATCTCGCCGAGGTTGTCCTCGCTGACGAAGTTGTAGGCCAGCGCGTCGCTGGAATCGACGAAGCTCAGCATCGGAAGAATCACGCTTTCGCTGCCGTCCAGGAAGTTGTCGATGAGACGCTGCCGCATCGGATCGTTGGGGTACAGCGCCTTCATCTCTTTGAGCGTATATGCCATGTTCTGTTACTCCCGCCCGCGACTGCGGGCCATCAGGTATCAATTGCCTGCCGCCACCTGGGCACCGCCCGTTATGCGGGCTGGCCCGGCTTGGTCTCCACCGCGGACACGCCCGGGACCTTGGGTAGATAGGTCGCCGCGAACTGCTCTCGCGTCATTTTCGACGGATCCAACTGCGGGGAAGGGACAGTCCCCGTAGTCGCCGCCGTGCCGACGCTATGCGGCTTGGCCCCGCTGGTCCCGAAATCCGCCTCATACTGCTGCTGGATCGCCTTGGCCTCCTCGGCCCACTTGGCCGGATCCTGGCCCAAGAGGCCATGGTAGGGGCGTGGCAGCTTGGCCAGGTGCTGCTGGATGAAGGTCTCCCGGGCCGCCGTCTGCTGCTGCGACTTGGTGTGCTGCTGCAGGGCCGTCGTAACGGTTTCGCTCACCAGCTTCTGCACCGATTCCGCATTGAGCGCAGTCTCCTGGTCTTTGCCTTTGGCCTTCTCCGCCGACGGGGCCGGCGGCAGCTTCGCCAGCGTGTCCGCCAGGACCTTCTGGTTCTGGGCCAGCGTCGTCAGCTGATCCGTGACCGGCTTGAGTGCCGCCGCGATCGAGTCGCTCACCAACTTCGCTACGTCCACACCGCCGGCATTGCTGGTAGTGACGGCCGGCGCCGTCGCATTGCTCTCGGCCATGTTGGCCTCCTTCGTGCCGGTCGTGCCGGCGATGAATTTGTTAAACCAACCAAACATCTCAACGCCCTAAGCTCCGATCTCGCTCGGAGCCACGCGCCAGGAGCCCATCCCTGGACCAGGGCATTGGTTTTTCGCCGCGGGCGGTTGTCCCGCCCGCGGCTACCCATACAGCTTGTCGGCGGTGTGGGCGTAACGCCCTTCCACCTGCTGCCGAATCTGCAATTGCTTGAATCGCCGTTGGGCTTCAGATGGAGTGATGCTCAGCATGCTGGGTTCGTGGGTATGGGCGGCGGCCGCCTGCGAGCGGGTGGCCAGCTCCTCGATAAAGGGTCGCGTGCTCTTACTGCATTTCGGATGGAAGGGGGCACCGCCCG
>JBLNDH010000486.1:0-6129 GCA_050261455.1 Bacillota bacterium | reverse complement strand
CCCCGTGGCCGAAGACTCCCCTTCACCCGATACTCCCGCTGCCCCCGAGCCCCCAGCCGCGGAAGAATCGCCCAATAACGGATGACCCCCTCTTCCTTCGGGCTTCGGTCATTCGCCACTGCTTCGGAATTCGGGTTGTGCCACCGAATAAACCCTCCCAATTCCGAAAGTGCTCGACTGCATCCAAGCCCAGGGATTTATCCCTGGGTCCCCTCCGTGTTACCCCTTTCGCTTTTGCCCGGACTCATTTAGGGGTCCATCATCCCTCCCTTCGACGGACAAGTCTCCCCTCGCCCGTTTAGCGCCGCCCCGGAGGGGCGGGTTTCCGCGCAACGCCCTCTTCCCTATTCCTCCGCAACCACTTCCACCCCATCCCCTGCCCGCACCGTCCCCTCGCTGATCACCTTCGCCAGCCACCCCGCCCGCCCAACCAGCAATTCCTTCAAATCCTCCCGCCATCGCTTCAGTTTCGCGCATGGCGTCCGTGGCTCGGTAATCTCGATCACACATTTCCCCACCCGCAGCCGTGTCCCCCGCCCCAGCTTCATCAAATCAATTCCCCGCGTCGTAAAATTCTCCCCCAGCTGTCCCGCCGTCAGTTCGATCCCCTGCCCCCGCAGCCACTCGTAAAGCTCCTCACTGTACAAGCAGATCGCCCGGTTCGGCCCCCCATGGTATTTCCGGTTCAGCTGCCAATCCCCAACAATCCCCTCATCCGTCACCCGTCCCTCCGGTATTGCCAATTTCGGCATCCCGCCGCCCGATATGCTGATTTGCGTCAATACGCCACGCATCCGCTCTTTCCACCTTTCAGCGTCCCCAACCATACGCCAGTGTACGCCATTCCCCCCATCTTGCCACACCCCACGCTCCAGTCCCTCCGCCATTGGGCCTTTAGGCATCCGGGCTCGGTCATTCGGGCTTTCCTCATGCTTTCTAGATGTCCTCGCCAACACGATTTGCCCCTCATCCACCCCGCCCAACCAGGCCATTTCCCCTGCCTCGAAAACCTGCGGTGTGAAGATGATCCTGTTGACGGATAGATCGTATATCGTGTATTCACGGACTTTTGCACTGCCACCCGGGGCTCGTTGGCTCACTTGAAATGGGATTACGACACCCATACAATGACCTAACAATCCCCGCGGGGAAGGCAAGAAAAATGCCTAGGAGAGCCGATAAACATACTCACCGTGATGCAGGCCGGCGGGCAAAACCGTCCAAACCTGCTTCTGGGAGGAGGCCAAGGATGGTCGAAGCCAACCCGGTTCGTTCAACTTCAGTTACTGCTAGTTCGCAGGAAGATCAGTTCATGGCATCAGTCGCTACTGAAACAAAGCCCGCTGCCCCCGCAGCCGGCCCAAAACTTACTCCGGTCATTAAATCCGTTACCGCGGCCCCGCGCAAGCTCCGCGAAACCGCTGAGTCCCTCGCTGCCAAGCAGAAGGATATCGCCGTCAGCGAATTCTTCGCGAAAAACCGCCATCTGCTCGGCTTCGACAACCCGCGCAAGGCCCTCCTCACCACCGTCAAGGAAGCCGTCGATAATTCCCTCGATGCCTGCGAAGAAGCCGGCATCCTCGCCAACATCACCGTCATCATCGAAGACCTTCAGCCCGATCGCCCGGCTTCCGCCAAGCAATCCCGCTATCGCGTCACCGTCATCGATAACGGCCCCGGCATTGTCCGCCGCCAGATCGAAAACGTCTTCGGCCGCCTGCTCTTCGGCTCCAAGTTCCACCGCCTGAAAATGTCCCGTGGCCAGCAGGGCATCGGCATCTCCGCCGCCGGCATGTACGGCCTCATCACCACCGGCAAACCCATGGTGATCCACAGCCGCCCCAATGCCAAAAAGCCCGCTCTTCTCGTCGAGCTGGCCATGAACACCAAGACCAATCGCGCCGAAGTCACCGTCGATACCGAAACCGAAGACTTCCCCCCGCAACGCTTTAAATCCCTCAACGCCGGCACCCGTGACCCCGGCTTCCTCAACTCCGAAGACTACATCACCGGCACCTCCGTCAGCATCGAACTCGAAGGCCGCTACCAGAAAGGCCGCGCCAGCGTCGATGAGTTCCTCGAACTCACCGCCATCGCCAATCCCCACGCCCGCATCACCTTCGTCCCGCCTTCCCGCGTCTCCGCCGATGACCAGGAAGACCTCCCCCTCGGCAACGCTGCCAAGAACGCCACCCACGCCGACTCCCTCACCGAACAGGCCGCCCACGTCGCCCCCGACGCCCAGCAGGCCCAAACCCCCAACGGCATCGACCCCACCATCACCACCATCGAAAAGGATGGCGTCATCCTCTTCCCCCGTGGCACCGACCAACTTCCCCCGGAAACCAAGGAAATCCAACCCCACCCCAAAGGCATCGAACTGGGCATCCTCATTCAGATGCTCAAGGATTACGAAGACGCCAACAAGGGTGGCGGCACCCTCTACAACTTCCTCCAGGAAAAGTTCTGCCGCATCAGCCCCACCAAGGCCGGCGAGTTCTGCCAAGTCATTGGCGCCCACAGCCGCACCAAGGTCAGCGACCTCGAACCGGCTCAGGTCGAGCAGCTCTTCAAGGAATTTCAGGAAGCCAAGCTCCCGCCTCCTCCCACCGACTGCCTGGCTCCCATCGGCGTCCGCCAGCTCCTGGCCGGCATGCTCAAAGGCGTCAAAGCCGAGTTCTACGCCGCCAGCTCCCGCGAGCCCGATGTCTACCGCGGCCGACCCTTCCAGATCGAAGCCGCCATTGCCTTCGGCGGCGAACTCGCCGCCGATGACTCCGCCCGCGTCATCCGCTTCGCCAACCGCGTGCCGCTCCTCTTCCAGCAGTCCGCCTGCTCCAGCTTCAAAGCCGTCATTGAAACCGGCTGGCGCAACTACAACCTCTCCCAGCCCCGTGGCTCCCTTCCCGTGGGCCCCCTGGTCATCATGATCCACATGGCCTCCGTCTGGGTCCCTTTCACCAGCGAATCCAAGGAAGCCATCGCCGATTACGACGAAATCCGTAAGGAGATGAAGCTGGCTCTGATGGAGTGTGGCCGCAAGCTCGGCACCTATCTCCGCAAACGCCAGAAGATGCAGCGCGAATCCCAACGCCGCGACATCTTCGAACGCTACATCGGCGAGATCGCCAACGCCATCAACGCCATCAATGGCACCGATACCAAAGAGCTCTACGATGCCCTCCTCAATGAGGCCCGTAAGCGCACCGCCATCGCCGATGTCCAACTCGACGAGGATGGCCACGCCATCAAGAAGGACGAGCACGAAGACCTCAAGGCCGACGAAGGCGTCGTCATGGTCGAATCCCGCGCCGCCCACCTGCTTGAGGCCCAAGCGAACGCCGATGCCGACGCCGCCGCCTCCGCCGCTCAGTCCCCCGACTCCAACGGCAACGGGAACGGGACTGGCGCCAATGGCAACGGCGACTCCGACCGCATCCCCCTCACCGTCAAGCCCCAAAAGGAAAAGAAGAAATCGGCCGGTGCCAACGGAGATGACCTCTTCTAACCCCGACACGACCATCACTGGCAACTAACAACTACCAACTACTAACTGACAACTACGCATATGGCCAAGAAATCCGACACCACCAAGTCAACCGCTAATAAGCGCATCAAAGCCCGCGACAAGGAAACCCTTGGCAAGATCGTTACGCTCGCCGACGGCGTCTCCAAGTCCGCCTTCAAGGGTAGCGACATCGCCATCGCCATCCCCACGCGATCCCGCGCCAACACCGTCTGGAACAAGAAACAACGCATTCTTCAGATGGGCGACGGCCGGTCCGATCGAGAACTGTTCAATCTGAATCAGGCCAAGCAGTTCATGCAGACGATGCTGCATGCCAGCACCATCAAGGAACTGATCGACGCCGACAAGACCTCCAGCCTTCGTAGCGTCTTCTACAAGGCCAAGCACACCGTCGCCGGCACCAAGGAGAACACCTTCGACACCCAGGACGAGTCCGACCCCATCCTGGAGGACCTCGAAGTCTCCCTGGGCGCCCTGCGCGAGGAATTGCACATCTTCGCCGAAAACCGCGGCGCCATGGTGGGCAATATCACCCTCATCGACAAGGGCGACGAAATCGACTGCCGTCGCATGGGCTCCGGCGGCTACGCCATGCCCTCGATCGTCGAGCCGGACATCATCCAGTTCAAAAAGTGCGAGGCCGATTTCGTGCTCCATGTCGAAAAGGGCACCGTCTGGAACCGTTTCAACGAGGACCGCTTCTGGGAGGAGCACAATTGCATCCTCACCCACGGCGCCGGCCAGCCCCCGCGCGGCTGCCGCCGCCTCCTGCAACGCCTCAACCAGGAACTCAAGCTTCCGATCATCTGCCTGCTCGATTGCGACCCCTGGGGGCACTACATCTACTCCGTCATCAAGCAAGGCTCGATCTCCCTGGCCTTCGAGTCCTCCCGCCTGGCCATTCCCGACGCCAAGTTCCTCGGCATTCGCGCCAAGGACTACAGCGAGTGCGACCTGAGCGACGCCGTGAAGATCGACCTCAAGGACAACGACATCAAGCGTGCCAACGAAATCGCCGCCTACCCCTGGTTCAAAGACCACAGAGGCTGGCAAAAAGAAATCGCCCTGATGCTCAAGAATGGCTTCAAGATGGAAGTCGAATCCTTGATCACCAAGGACATCTCCTACGTCACCGAAGAATACGTCCCCACCCGCCTCAAGAAGAAGGACTGGCTCGACTAACCCGGCACTTCTCTCCTCCCCCTCTTTCCCCCTCGCCCGGTACTCCGGGAGAGGGCTGGGGTGAGGGTTCGGAGCAACAGATGCACCCCGACCGAACCTGCCAGGAGACTGTTTCCGCTCCTAAGGCCCACGGCGCTGCCGTGGGGAATCCCATCCTGCGCCACCGTGGCATGGGGCGGCCCGCCCATGCCACTCCAGCCGTGCTTCTCCCCCTCTGCCACACCCTTCCCCCTTACCACGCCTGATCTGCATCCCATCCGTGGCAATAAAAAAGTGGCATGGGCGGCCCGCCCATGTACCTCCCAAAGAGCCCCGCATAAGCGGGGCGGTAACCTGATATCTCGTTGCCATATTGCTGCAACCACCGCTCCAACAGACCATCATGCTTCAAATGGCAACCGAGCTTCCTCCGCCCGTCGCGCCGGACCGTCCCCGGGCCGATCCCTTCCCGTCAATCCATCTGTGATGCTCTCACTGCACCTTCGAGTCCGCCCCCTCATGGAGCAGGCATTCTGCTACGACGGCGATACAATTCCTGCTCGGACATGGATATTCAGCAACACGAACCAGCCGCGGATGTTGAAACTGGAGCCGAACCCCAAACGGGTGGATTTCTCCGCAGAGTCGATTCCCTGGCCGCGATGACCTCAACACTGTTCCTGGGCCTGGGTGTCATCCTGCTTTGGTGTTACGTCGTTGCCGATGCTGGTAGGCACCCTGGGTTCTTGCGCCTTGGCATCACGATCGCTCTAGCGATGGTGGGGTTTGTTGCCGACATCTGTTTTGTCCTGCTGGTGCTGCAAGCTTTCTTCTCGCACGCCCCTAAACTCCCCGCTGCGGTGGCCGTGAAGCAATATCTCTTCCCATGGCCCCTACGCCCTATTCTGGCGGCCTATTGGTTGCTGCATTTTGCGGGCGGGGCGTTTATGGCCGTTGGGATGGAGGTGTTGATGGTCGTGAATCGACGTGATAGCCATCTGGGCGGCGGCGAAATCGTTTTCATGATGGTGCTTGCCTACGTCTTCACCTATGCGGCCAACACCTACCTCCTTGCCGCGGTGGCCGCTCTGACGCGGAATCCGCGTGTATTGGTGATCACGTGGCGTTTGCGTTTGCTGACTGACTTGGTTATTGCGGTCGGCACACCGCTCTTATTTGGCAACGTTCGCCCCGCCTAGCCCGTGCAGTCTCGTAGTCTGGTAGAGTCCGCTTCAGCGGGCGGGTTATTCCTCCTCACTTTATCGCCCTCTTTCGCCGCCTCGCCCCCTCAATCGCTTGCGGTTTCGCGGCCCCAACCCCGCCGATCCGCCATCTGTTCTTTTCGGCCTTCGGCCATTCGTCATTGATTCGACATTCGGATTTCATCCTTCGGATTTCCTCTTCCCGCTCCCCTTCATACAATCCTCCCCATGCTCCAC
>JBLNDH010000485.1:0-14340 GCA_050261455.1 Bacillota bacterium | reverse complement strand
GGTGGCGACGTTCGGCGAGCGCGGCGGCTTGCTGAGTGGAACGCCCGGGGTGGTTGCGCCGAGGAAGCTCTTCTCCCCGCGCGGAGCCGAAACCGACAAGGACGGCAACCTGTACGTTGCGATGGGGTTTGGCGGCGCGCCCGTCGGCAACCTGGTGCTGCGGTCCTTCACGCCGCAGGGCGAGTTGCGCTGGGAGCTGATGAGCTTGGCGTTTGTGGACACGTTTGGCTTTGATCCGGACTCCGATGGCATTCGGATCTACAGCCGCACGGCCGCCTTTGAACTGGACCTGGAGAAGGGCAAGCCCGGCAGCGAATGGCGGCTGAAGGGCATTACGCTGGATCATGTGAACTATCCCAAGGACCCGCGGATCACGGGCGGGATGACCGCCTACCTGCGCCGGCTGGAAGGACGCCGTGTACTCTACACGATCGGCCAGTACGCCGGCGGATACAACATCTATACCTTCGATGAACCCGATGGCTACATTGCCCGCGAGGTCGATCGCATTCGGGCCAGAAAGGAAGACGGCGAGCAGTGGGCGTGGGATGTGGCTTCCAATGGCGACATCTGGCATGGCGATGCCCCCAAGCGGACCATTCGCCGCTACGCATTCGCCGGCTGGACCGCCGACAACAAGCCCAGGTATGAGTGGAATAAGCCCCAGACCTGGCCCTGGCCGGAGGACTTCGAGAACGTCCGGCGGGTCATCTATCAGCCGGAAAGCGACACACTTTACCTATTTGGCTACCTCAAGGGCCAGAAGATCGATTCCTGGGGCGTTGTGGGCTTCACCTGCCGGCGATATGACGGGTGGCTGGGCGCCAAGGCGAAGATCGCGTGGACCAACTCAAGCCTGCCCATCAACGCCAAGGGATCGGACCAGGGGGGGCCGCTATCTGCGTCGGGGATTTCGGCGGCGGGAGACTACCTGTTCGTGGGGATGGTCAAGCCTGACGACGGCAAGCAGTACGTCCATATCCTACGCCTCTCCGATGGCTCCTATATCGGCAGTTTGAAACCGGGCGACGAGGTGGGCGGCAATGCGGGCTGGGAGGACATGCCGTATTCCGTTCAGGCGATGAAGCGAAAGAGCGGTGAGTACCTGATCCTGGTGGAAGAGGACTGGCGCGGGAAGAACCTGCTGTACCGGTGGACCCCGGAGGAACGACCATGAAACGGCTCTCACAGACCATCGTGTCGATGCTGCTGATAGTGTTGGCCGATTGCGCGGTGCAGGCAGGCCCGCTCGCAGGATACAAGTTCCTGACCACCAGCGTCCGCACCGGAGACACCGAGGTCTTTGAGGTGGACCCGGACAGCGGCGATGCCCGCAACATCACCCGCAGCCCGGGGTCTGAGGATCGCTATCCCTGCTGGTCGCCCGATGGAAAGCAGATCGCTTTCACATCCAACCGCGACGGCACCTACAACCTGTTCGTCTGCAATGCCGATGGTTCCGCCGTTCGTCAGCTCACCCATGAAAAGGCCCCGAGCGTTGCCTATATGCCCAGTTGGGTGGGCGGTCGCATCGTCTTCGGCCTGCATCGCGACAAGCCGGAGATGGCCAGCATCCGGCCGGATGGCACGGACCTCAGGCTGCTCGGGGCCGGCCACGATCCCTGCCTCTCGCCCGATGGAATCAGGATCGCCTATACGGGCGAGGTTCCCGGTGGCGTGAGCGTCTTTGTCATGAACGCCGACGGCAGCGACAAACGCCGGATCGTCAAGGATGCCAATCCCTGGGGCGCGATCTTTCCCGCGTGGTCGCCGGACGGCAGACAGATCGTCTACTCCTTCAAGGCCGGAGAGGCACTGGAGCTGTTCATCGTCGATGCCGAGGGCCGGACCGAACCGCGCCAAGTGACACGCCTGGGTAGGATCTGCACTCCGGCCGCGTGGTCACCCGATGGCAAGTGGATCAGTTTCCGCTACACCGATGAGGCCTACTGGCGCAGCAAGGAGAGAACCGAAAAGGTCTACGCCGAGAAACCTGGCGACAAACGGCCGGTGTGGGTGATCCGGCCGGATGGATCGGAGGCCCATGTGGTGGAACCGCTGCATTACCAGTGTGCCATGGATGGCAGCCGGGCGGCATGGAAGCCGACTGTGGGGCCCCGTTGACTCGATGGTCTTGCTTCCCAGGGAAGATCGTCAATCCCACCGCCCGATGAAGGTCTGCTATGCAGCACGACAGCGATGTGAATCCGGGTTCCCCGCGATCTGTTCCCAACCGCCGGCGCATGCTCGCCAGCGGCCTTGGACTGGCAGGAGTCGCGGCGCTCGCCGCAGTCCATCCGACACTCGCGGCCGACAGTCCGCCGCCGGATGACGGCGCACTAAACGCAAGACGTTCGGGGCCAAAGGGGATGGAGCTGCCGACGATGCCGCTGCGATTCAGAAGGCCATTGACGCGGCTGCCAAATTGGGCGGACGAACGGTCTACCTGCCGCCGGGGGCGTATACGCTGGGTTCCACTTTGCGGATCGTTGATGCCAAGGACGTTCACCTTCACGGAGCCGGTAAACGGCTGGTGACGGAGCTGGTGCTGCGACCATCGCTGGCAGACAAACCGGTGGTCTACTTTGAGAACGCCGAGCACTGCGGGTGTGCGGATAGGACCATCCACGGCGCGGCTCGCGATGCCGCCCCGTTGTGTGCTGTCCAGTCGCACGTAAGAAACTCCAAGCGGGTTACGCCGACGTACCTGCATCTGACGCGGCTTTACGTCGGATAGCCCAAACCGCGTTTCGAGAGGTGAATCTGAGAATGGTCTTCTTCCTTGTCATCCTGCATGAGCAGTGAGCGAACGGTGGCAGTCAGGACCAAGGGATCGATAGGGTGGACGAGACGGCCGCAAGACTAGCCCTTGCCGAGCTTGGCGATCGCCGAGGTCAGGGCGTCCACACTGCTGAGCGGCTTCACCAAGTGCTCGGCGAACCCCGCCGCTTTGCTCTTCTCAATATCCGCCGCCGTGCCAAAACCGCTCAGCGCCACGGCCGGAATACGGCGTCCCTCTGTCACGAGTTGCCGCATCAGGTCCAAGCCGCTGCCATCGGGCAGGCCCAGATCGGAGATCAACACATCTGGCTTCTGCTTGCGAACAGCTGCCAGTCCCTCGGCCACAGTGCCGGCGGTCGTCACCTCATGTCCTTCGGCCATCAAAAGCCGACTCATGAGCTTGGCAGTGTCGGCATGGTCCTCCACCAGCAGAATCCGCAGAGGATGGTTGCCGTCCTGCGGAACACTACTAGCGGCGTCCTCCTTGCGAAAGGCTGCCCGCCTAGCCGACGGCGACATCGGACACTGTGCCACGGGCAGGTGGACTGTAAAGATTGCTCCGCAGCCAGGGCCGTCGCTGTGGGCCGAGATGCTTCCGCCATGCATCTCCACCACGGCCTTGCAGATGGAAAGGCCCAATCCCAGCCCGCCGAAGCTGCGCGACCTCTCCTCCTGCTGAAAGGCATTGAACAGTCGCGGCAACATCTCCGGCGCGATGCCGCTGCCATGATCAATGACTTCGATCACGAGGTTGCCTTCGCAGCTCTGGCCTTTCCCATCGCCGACCTCGGGCAGTGGACAATCGCCCAGGCCCACCGGACACGGCTGGGCAGCCAGCGGGCAATTGTCCCGCGGTTCGAGCCTAGCGCGGACGGCAATCCGGCTACGCGTCGGGCTGAACTTGATCGAGTTGCGCAGGAGATTCCAGAATACCTGCTGTAACCGGGCCGCGTCGCCGGAGATCAGATATGGTTCGCCGGGCGTCTCGATCTCCAGAGTCTGCCCCTTGGCGTCCAGGTCGCCGCTGACGATGCGTGCTGCCTCGCGGATCGCCTCGGCCACGTTGATGGGCCGCTTCTCCAGGTGCAGCTTGCCGGAGATGATGCGGCTCACGTCCAGAAGGTCGGCGATCAGCCGGACCTCAAGATCGATATTGTTGGCGACCATCTCCAGGTCTTCGCGCACATCGTGGGGCAGACGCACATCCCTTCGCAGCAGAGCCACCGCCGCCACCGCTGGAGTCAAGGGCGTGCGCAGCTCGTGCGAGAGCACCGCGATGAACTGGTCCTTGGCGTGATTGGCGGATTCGGCCGCTTCCTTCGCCTTCGCCAAGTCCTCGGCCGCGTGAGCGTGGGCGGCGCGCAGCCGCAGCGTGACAATGCCATGCGCCAGGTCGTTAGCCAATTCGGCCAGCAGCCGCACCTCCTCGGCGGAGAATGGCGCGGGCTGCTCGGAGTAGATCATCAATGCCCCGAAGGCCTTGCCCTCGGCCAGCAGCGGCAAGGAGATCGATGAGGCGTACCCGCGCTTGGCCGCCTCGTCGCGCCAGGGAGCAAATCGGGGATCGGTGGCGAAGTTGTTGCAGACGTAGGGCTTTCCCGTGCGGATGCAGGTGCCGCTGGGTCCGCGGCCCCGTTCGGTGTTGGCCCAGGTGATGTGCGTGGTCTGCACATAGTCGGACCCGGCTCCCGCCCAGGCCACCGGCTCAACCATCTTCTCCTCATCCTCCCTCGCATAGCCCACCCAAGCCATGCGATGCTCGCAGTCCCGAACGATGATCTGGCAGACCTCGCGCACGAAGCTGGCCTCGTCGCTCGCCCGCATCACAGCTTGGTTGGAGTTGCTCAGGGCCCGCAAGGCGCGGTTGAGCTTCTTCAACTCATCCTCGGCCCGCTTGCGGTCGGTGATCTCTTCCACCACCGCGCCGAATCCAATAATGTCGTTGCTCGCGTTCCGCACCGGGTACCAGCTCTCGCTCCAGTACCGCTTAACTCCCGGCAGCATGGCTGTTTCGCCGCTGAACTCGTGCTGCCTGACCGGCTGACCTGTGGACAGAATCTGCTCCGTGACCGCCCGCGTGGCCGGCAGCAGTGAAGGCACGATTTCCCCCACCGTCCTGCCCACGTGATCGGCGGCGGGGATCCCGTTGATCTCCGCCAGCCGGTCATTGATGAGCACGTAGCGTAAGTCCCGGTCGAAGTAGCAGAACCCGATCGGCGCTTGCGCCAGCAGCATCTCCATCAGGCTCTTGGCCTCCGCCAACTCCGCCTCGGCCCGCTTGCGGTCCGTGATGTCCACGAACGCGCCTACGGCACCGCGCACCTTGCCTGACTCGTCGAAGAGGGGCACGGCATGGCCGAAGATGTCCCGGCTGATGCCATCGTCAAAGGCGATTGTCAACTCGTAATCCCGCACCTCGCGGCCGGTGGCGGCGGCCCTCTGCACCGGCAGCTCCTCTGGCCGCAGCTCCCGCCCATCCTTCATGGGCCGGAAGTTGGCCGATCTCTGAGCATTCGACGCGGACATGGAAACATTGGCCCGCTCGGGCAGACGCAGGAGCTGCCGCGTTGCGTGGCTGCTGGTCATGCGTTGGCAGTCCGGGTCATGGGCCAGGAAGGTAATCGCTGGAACCGCTTCCATGACGGCCGCCAGTTCCTCAGCCCTCGCTCTGGCTTTCGCTTCACTCTCCTGAAGCGCGGCGGTGCGTTCGGCCACACGCTTCTCCAGCGCCGCGTTTGTGTCGCGCAGCACGGCCTCGGCACGTCTTCGCTCCGTAATATCGAGGTCCATCTCCAGGACCGCGGGCGAACCATCGGCGGCGGCGAACGGGAAGTTGTGAATCTCGAAGGTGCGGCCATTGGGAAGTGTCCATTCCCAGTTGTGCGGTTTGCCCGTCTTGAGCGGCGTGAAGGCTTGGCATTCGTCGCAGTACGTGTCACGGCCGAACTGGCTGGCGTAGCAAAGCTTGCCGGTATTGTCGCCCAGCGCGTCGCGGTAGGCGCGATTGGCCCATTCGATGCGGCCATCGGGCCGGATGATGTCCACGATCACGGGCAGGGTATCCAACATGTCCAGGAACCGCTGCCGCTCGGCCCGCACCTTGGTCAGCTCCTGCTCTCGCTCGACCTGTTTCCGCTGGCGAACATCCACGCCGATGCCGACGGTGCGCCCGTCCGGCAAGGCGATGTTCGCCCAGGAGACGTCAATCGCGGTGCCGTCCTTGGCCGTGGTCCGGAGGTCGCGGAAGCCCGGCTGGAGGGACTGCATGTACGCGATGACCTCTTGGCGGTAGGCCGGGTCCGGGTAGACCTTGGCCATGAAGTCGCCTTCGGCGGCATCGGCTTCGGTCCAGCCCAAGGTATCACGGAGGTGCTTGTTGAACCGGAAGCTCCTGAGCTGCGGGTCCCAGAGGCACAGCAGTACCGGAATGTGCTCGATGATGCCCTGCAGAAGCTCACGGCCGTTGACCTCCGCCGTCATCTCCACCGCCAAATGGGCCAGCGCCACGACCCGGCCATCCTGAATGACCGGCTCCAACGTCCAGTTCCACCAGCGCCGCCCGCCGACCATGTGGTCATAGGGCGTGTTGGGAATGAACGTGCCTTCGTGGGTTTCGACCACCTTCCGGAATACCTCGGCAATGCCTGCCTCCTCCAGGCCCGGAGCGAACTCGGTCAGAGCCTGACCCACCAGTCCGCGGGAACGCCAGGGCTCCGGCCACAACTGCTCGTAATAACGGTTCACGGCCAGCACCCGATAAGGCGGCTGTGCGTCAAAGAGCACCAGCCCGACTGCGGAGTGCTCGAACATCGCCTTGAGCCGTGAATGGGCCGCGTGCAGTGCCTCCTCACCCCGCTTTCGTTCAGTGATGTCCCGTGAAACGCCCAACAGCCCGACCACTTCTCCTGCCGCATCGCGGTATGGGGTCTTTCGCGACCACCACACTCGATGCGAGCCATCGGGCAGTGGTACCACCTCCTCCAACTCCTCGGGTTGCCCGCGGTCCATGATCCGGCGGTCATTGCCCATCACGTGTCTGGCGACCGCCTTGTCTTCAAGGAACTGGGCATCGGTCCTGCCCAGCACCTGGTCCAGTGGCTTGCCGATCAGGGCCAATGCAGCCGGATTTGCATAGGTCATCCGCCCCTGGCGGTCTTTGGCGAAGATCACATCCCCCGTGGAGTCGCTGATTGCCTCCAGCAGCGATGTGTTCTGCCGCTGCGACTCCGCCTGCCGGGTGGTCTCCATCAGCGTGACCAGCGTGCCGCCGACCTGGCCATCCTCGGTGCGGACGGGGCTGTAGGAGAGCGTGAAATATGCATCTTCCATCCGCCCGTGGCGGGCAATCCGGAAAAGCTGGTCTTCCATGTGGACCGTTTCCCCACGTTGCACGACTTTCTCGAAGATGGGCTGATTGAACTCCCAGACCTCTGGCCAAACCTCGCGGGTCGGCCGGCCGATGGCATGCGGGTGCTTCTGACCGGCGATGACGCGGTAGGCGTCGTTGTAGATGAAGATCAGGTCCTTCCCCCAGAGGATGGCCATGGGGAAGCTGTTAGCCACCACCATGTTCACGGCGGTGCGGAGGCTCTGCGGCCAGGTATCGCGCGGTCCGAGCGGCGTCCTGGACCAGTTCATCGAGCGGATTAGGTCACCGGTCTCGCCGCCGCCCATCAGCCAGTCCGGCCCACGGCTTCCGTCCTGTTTGGCTTTCAGACGCTTCACGATGCACCTCTTTGGCTCAGCAGCAGTTCTGCTCGGCTCGCTTGCCAAGAGAAGAGCTGCCGACGCCGACAATTCTGGCTCCTGAAGGCACCGGCGGCAAGAGAAGCGGCCAACGGTCAGCGTTTGGATTTCGGACGAGCTGAACCGGAAAAAGCCGGCTCTTAAGCCCTGTGAAGATCGCCGATTGTCGGCGGTCCTCGCGGCCATCGAGCGGGTGGGAGTTCTTCCCCGCCGAGAAGTTGAGCACAATTCAGCGGTAATCGCGCAGGTTTGGGGGTCATCAGGGTCCTCCGTCCAAGTGGGCCTATATGCGGAATGGCGGAGAACGCTCCGCAGGTAGATCCCGGTATGAAGTACGCCTTGTCGTGCTCGCCGGTTGTGCCTCAGTGCAACTGCATTTGAGTCGCGACATGGTCACGACTCAGCCTGCCGGACGCGTCGAGACTGGTCACGAACCTCTTTTCACGAGAAACTACGACCTGTGAGCAGCCGTACATCTGAGGCTGAGCGTGCAGGGCTTCTGCTGCTACCGAGCAGTCGTCGCCGTCGTGCATAAAAAGCGATCGTTTCCTGCGGAGTCCGGCTGGAAAAGCGCTGAACCGCAGGCGTCGCAGGAGAGACGGTGTTTCGAGTGATTACTCATCTCGTCGGTGTGACCGTCCTTGTTGGGGCCGTTACGTCGGCGGTGGCCTCCGGGAACGGGCAACCTCTGCCCCCGCGTGAGAAGGTGACGCTGCAACTGAAGTGGTATCACCAGTTCCAGTTCGCCGGCTACTACGCCGCCCAGGCTCAGGGGTATTACGCGCAAGAGGGACTCGACGTCACGATTCGCGAAGGCGATGCGGACCACCCTCCGATTCGCGAAGTGCTGGCGGGCAATGCCGACTTTGGCGTGAGCGATGCCGATGTGTTGCTGGAGTACCTGCAGGGCAAGCCACTGGTTGCACTGGGGGCCATCTTCCAGCACTCCCCCTATATCCTGATGACCCGGGCCGACAGCGGCATCCGGACCCCCTCCGACCTGCGCGGGAAGACAATCATGTTGGAGGATGAACAGGGCATTGTTCAGATGAAGGCCATGTTCAAGCGGGAAGGGATGCCGCTCAGTGCAGTCCATGTCATACGACACTCCTGGAAGAGCGAGGACCTGATTGAGGGTCGCGTGGCCGCCCTTTCGGCGTACTCGACCGTTGAGCCGTACCAGCTTCGCGTGAATGGCATCGAGCCGCACATGATTCGGGCGATGGACTACGGTATCGACTTCTATGGCGACACGCTGTTCACAACGAGGGAGCAGATTGACCGTCATCCTGAACGGGTGGCGGCATTTCGTCGCGCCAGCCTCAAGGGGTGGGAGTACGCCATGGCCCACCCTGACGAGATCATCGAGCTGATTCTAAGGATGCCCACCGTGCAGCAGCATGGCTTGAGCCGTGAGCACTTACGCTACGAGGCCCACGCCATGGAGGCCTTGATCCTGCCTGGGTTGGTGGACATTGGACACATGAATCCGGGCAGGTGGGAGGCCATTGCCCGCATTTATGCGGATCTCGGGATCATTCCACGTGCCCCGGAATCCGTCAGCTCATTCCTGTTCAATCCAGATGCTCCGCGGACCTCTAAGTGGCTGCTGCCGGTCCTGATCGGGCTCGGCGTGGCGGCACTTGGCGGAGTATGGACGCTGCTGTGGAACCTGCAACTGAAACGAGTTGTAACTCGGCGGACCGCTGAGCTGCGTAGAAGCGAGGAACAGATGAAGGCGGCCAAGCTCTGCGCGGAGCAG
Source organism: Bacillota bacterium (assembly GCA_050261455.1). Taxonomy (GTDB): domain Bacteria; phylum Planctomycetota; class Phycisphaerae; order Tepidisphaerales; family Tepidisphaeraceae; genus JAPLNB01. Next base: position 5,051 of record JBLNDH010000485.1, on the reverse strand, counting down.
GCCAAGGCCACCGCCGAGACGGCAAAAGCGGCCGCTGAGGATGCTTCTCGCGCCAAGGACCATTTCCTGGCCGTGCTCAGCCACGAGCTGCGCACTCCGCTCACACCCGTGCTCACTACGGCGAGCATTTTGGGTCAGGATGACGAGCTGCCGGTACGGTATCACGAAGACGTCGAGATGATCCGGCGAAATGTCGAACTGGAAGCTCGGCTGATTGACGATCTCCTGGACGTGACGCGGATCGTGCGAGGCAAGCTGGAGCTGTACCGCAAGCCTGTGCCGCTGTGCGACATCATTCAGCGGGCGGTGGAGGTGTGTATGCCCGACATTCAGGCGAGGGGGCTGCACTTCGGTGTGGATGCGCCGGACCGAAGCTTCGTGGTGGAAGCGGACGCGGCCCGGCTGCAGCAGGTCTTCTGGAATCTGCTGAAGAACTCGATCAAGTTTACGCCCCAGAGCGGGTGTGTCGGCATTCGCTGCCGCGGCACTGACGACCGCGTCCTGGTAGAGATCAATGATAGTGGCGAAGGCATCGATCCGGCGGTGCTGCCGCACATCTTCAATGCTTTCGAGCAAGGCGGCACGCGAGTAACTCGGCAATTCGGCGGTCTGGGCTTGGGGCTGACCATTACTAAGGGCCTAGTGGAGATGCATGGCGGCTCCATCTCGGCGCACAGCGACGGGAAAGGCAAGGGAGCGACGTTCCGCATCGAGTTGCCCCTGATTCCAAGCGACGAGAGTCTTCCGTCGCTTGCGCCAGACACATCCCGAGCGACCGCGGACACTGGAGCAGGAACAAGATGCCTTCGGATACTGCTGGTTGAGGACCACGGCGATACCGCTCGTATTATGCGGCGACTGCTCATGTCCGACGGTCACGAAGTGCAGACGGCCGGAGACGTGGCAGCCGCGTTGAGCTTGATCGAAGCGGGTGGAGCGGAGTTTGATCTGCTCATCAGCGACCTGGGTCTGCCGGATGGCAGCGGGCATGATCTGATGCGTGCGATTCGCACGCGGGGATACACGCTGCCGGGCATTGCACTCAGCGGCTTTGGGCAGGAGGAAGATACTCGGCGCAGCCGCGAGGCGGGATTCGCGGCACACCTGACCAAGCCAACAAGCCCTGATCGACTAGCTGAAGCTATCGTGTCCCTGACAATCGCGCCGCGTGAACCGGCGGTGCCGAGTTGAGCGGGCACTGATGCGACGTCGATCCCGGCATGAGGTGGTGCATAGTCGGGTTTCGTGCTGCCTGAATGCGACTGTGCATCTGCCCGCTTGAGGCGGTACATCTCGTCGCACGCGAAGCCGATCAGCTTGATGACCTTCTGCCCCCCTTACGCCCTTGCGAACCTGTGCGGAATGGCGAAGGCCAATGTTCGACGGGGTTTCCGTCGCTGCGGGGGCGTCGCCAAGTGCCGAGAAGGAAACACCGAAGGCGAAATGCACGGTGTGCTGTCGCCAGAACGGATGGTCCTCCACCCTTGAGCCCGTCTGAGGAATGGCATCTGCCGCTTATGCGGGTTCCCCAATGGACCGGTGGACAAAGAGTAATCGCCGGCTTATAATTCGTCATCTGGCGAAATGAGAATAGGTGAAGCATGCGTGAAGTGATGGCTATAACCAATGCGCTGGCGGACGAAAGCCGCGTGCGGGCGCTGATGTCGCTGCGGCACGGCGAACTGTGCGTATGCCAGATCGTCGAACTGCTGCAACTGGCTCCGTCCACTGTGTCCAAGCACATGTCGATCCTGCGGGATGCTAGTCTCGTTGAGGGCCGCAAGGAGGGTCGCTGGATGTACTACATCCTCTGCGACAAGCCTGACTCGCCGGCCGGCCGGGCGGTCGCATGGGTGCAATCGACCTTGGAAGCGGATGAGCGGATCAAGGCGGATGACAAGCGGCTGAAGGCCATCCTCAAGGAAAGCAAAGAGGACTTGTGCCGTCGCCAGATGGGCCGTTCGGAGTGCTGTTGAACGGGAGAGGATCATGGCGAACCAACCTGAGTGCTACGGACGGTTGTTTCCGGACCTGACCACGATGCAGTTGAACCGGCCCTGCGGAGGCAAAGCGTTCACGGTTCTCGCTCGTAGCCAGGGGATCGGTGTGCAATCGGCCGACCTGGATGTGGGCCGGAAGGCGTGGGCCGCGTGCCAGGAGTGCCCCAGCTACCGATCCTGCTATGACCTGAGCATGGCCACACTGACGCTGCGTCAGGCGATGGCGCGGCTCTGAGTGGAGTACCCATGAGTGAACGCAAGATCAGAGTGCTGTTCCTCTGCACCGGCAATTCCTGCCGGAGCCAGATGGCCGAAGGGTGGGCCAGGCACCTCAAGGGCGACCTGATCGAAGCCTACTCGGCGGGCATAGAGACGCACGGACTGAATCCGAATGCGGTTAAGGTCATGGCCGAGGCAGGCGTGGATATCTCGGGCCATCTCTCGAAGACCGTTACTGATGTGAAAGACGTGCCGTTCGACTATGTCGTGACTGTCTGCGGCCATGCGAATGAAACCTGTCCTGCGTGGCTGGGGAGGAAAGCCAAGGTCGTCCACGTGGGTTTTGACGATCCGCCGAAGCTGGCCAAGACCGCCAAGACGGACGAAGAGGCCCTCGGGCACTACCGCCGAGTACGGGATGAGATCCGGACATTCATCGAGAGGCTGCCGGAGTCATTGACCGGCAGAATCGGAATATGAGCAGTGGCATCGCTGGCAAGTTGTCGTTTCTGGACCGGTATCTGACCCTTTGGATCTTCCTGGCGATGGCGGCCGGCCTGCTGCTGGGCCGCTACGTTCCGGCAGTCCCGCAGACGATCAATGCGTTGTCGGCCGGGACCACGAGCATTCCCATCGCCATCGGCCTGATCCTCATGATGTACCCGCCTTTGGCCAAGGTGCGGTATGAAGAACTGGGGGATGTCTTCCGCAATACGAAGGTGCTGGGCCTGTCGCTGGTGCAGAACTGGGTCATTGGCCCGCTGCTTATGTTTGGCCTGGCCGTGCTGTTCCTGCACAACCATCCCGAGTATATGATCGGCCTCATTATGATCGGCCTGGCCCGCTGCATCGCCATGGTCATCGTGTGGAACGAACTGGCCAAGGGCGATACGGAATACGCCGCCGGTCTGGTCGCCTTCAACTCGATCTTCCAGGTGCTCTTCTTCAGCATCTACGCGTGGCTGTTCGTGAAGGTCATCCCGCCCATGCTCGGGCTCAACCTGGGAAACGTGGACCTCTCGAAGATCGCGATGGGGAGCATCGCCAAGAGCGTATTCGTCTACCTGGGTATCCCGTTCATCGCTGGGATGCTCACGCGGCTGGTGCTGGTCAAGTCCAACGGCCGCGAGTGGTACGAGAAGCGGTTCATCCCCAAGATCAGCCCCATAACCTTGGTGGCGTTGCTGTTCACCATCGTGGTGATGTTCAGCATTCAGGGCGACAAGATCATCGCCCAGCCGCTGAATGTGCTGCTGATCGCGGCGCCGTTGCTGTGCTACTTCGTGGTGATGTTCCTGGTGAGCTTCTGGATGGGCCGGAAGGTCGGGGCCGACTACTCCAAGACCGCCACGATCTCGTTCACCGCCGCCAGCAATAACTTCGAGCTGGCCATCGCGGTGGCGGTGGCCGTCTTCGGCATCCACCACGGCGCGGCCTTCGCGGCCGTCATTGGTCCGCTGGTGGAAGTGCCGGCCCTGATCGGCCTTGTAAATGTGGCGCTGTATTTCCAACGCCGGTTCTTCGCCGGAGAGATTGCCAGCGGAGCCGAGGTCCGAGCAGCCGCGCCGGGTACCTGTCCCACCATTGTCAGCCGGGATTCGAACATTTAAGGGAAAGAGGAGCTATCCATGCCCAAGAGCATTCAGGATGCGGTCCGATCCAAGTACGGTGCAGTTGCAGCCAGCAACCTGTCCAGCGATCACGATGGTGTCCGTGCCGTGGCCGAGGCATTCGGCTACACGCCGGAGGAACTGGCTTCCATCCCTGCCGAGGCCAACATGGGCCTCTCCTGTGGCAATCCCACCGCCTTCGCCAGCCTCAAACCGGGAGAGGTCGTCGTAGACCTGGGTTCCGGTGGCGGGCTGGACGTGTTCCTTGCCGCCCAAAAGGTGGGACCCGCCGGCAAGGCGATCGGCATCGACATGACGCCCGAGATGATCGAGCGGGCCAAAGCCGGTGCGGCGATGTCCGGCTTGAAGAACGTCGAGTTTCACCTGGCCACCATCGACAAGCTGCCGTTGCCCGACAGCTCGGTCGATTGCATCATCAGCAACTGTGTCATCAACCTGGCTCCCGATAAGCGAGCTGTCTTCCGAGAGATCGCCCGCGTGCTGAAACCCGGCGGGCGGCTGGCCGTGAGTGACATCGCCCTCAAGAATCCGTTGCCGCCAGAGATCGCCGCCCATGTCGCCGCCTACACCGGCTGTATTGCTGGAGCTATCCTGATTGACCAGTATCGGCAGGGATTGCTTGATGCGGGATTTGCCCACGTGCAGGTCGTGGACAGCGGCGCGGACCTGAATGCCTATGCCAAAGCCGGCAATCAATCTGGCTGCTGCTCGCCAAAGGCATCGAATTCGCCTGCTGCCAGCGGATGCTGCTGCTCTGCCGCTTCCCCGAACCCGGGAGAATCCGATCTCCACGACGGGCTGGCCGATCTGCTGAGCCGTTATAATGTAAACGACTACGCGGCGAGCGTGAAAGTCTACGCCGTGAAGCCGAAGCTCTGACGGCAAGGAGATGAACAATGAGCGATCACGCTGGAGAGGCTGTGGCCATGTTCTCGCAGGGATTCAACTGTGCCCAGTCGGTCCTGACCTGCTGCGGCGGCCCGCTGGGGCTGCCCCGCGATGTAGCCATGCGAGTGGCGGGGCCGTTCGGGGCAGGCATGGGCAGGATGTGCGAGACCTGCGGGGCCGTCACCGGGGCCTTCATGGTGATCGGCCTGAAATACGCCAAGACCGATGCCGACAATGCGTCCAGGGACAAAGGCTATCAGTTGGTGAAGGAGTTTACAGCCAGGTTCAAACAGCGCAACAAAAGCATCAGCTG
>JBLNDH010000484.1:0-2893 GCA_050261455.1 Bacillota bacterium | reverse complement strand
CTGGGTCGCCAGCAACGGAACTGCGGAACTGGTGGCCTACGCGGGCGATGGCACGAGACTGGGCGAGGTGGCGGTTCCGGAGGGCGCGAGCGGCGCGGGCGCGGCCCCAACGGGGCTGGTCTTCAACACCACGTCGGATTTCGTCATCGGGTCGGGCAGACGCTCCGGGCCGGCCACGTTGATCACGGCCAGCGAAGACGGAACGATCTCTGCGTGGAATCCGGATGTCAATGCAACGCAGGCGGTGCTGGTGGTGGACAACTCCGAAGACGGCTCGGTCTACAAGGGGGTGACCATTGCCCAGATGCACGGCAGCAGCTTCGTCTATGCCGCCAACTTCCACAATGGCACCGTGGATGTGTTCGACGCCGACTTCAACCCCGTCACCTTGTCCAGCAGCGCGTTCCAGGACAGGCGGATTCCCGCCAACTATGCCCCGTTCAATGTGCAGAACGTTGGCAACCGGATCTTCGTGACGTACGCGCAGCAGGATGACATGAAGCACGACGATGTGCCGGGGCCGGGCCATGGTTTTGTGGACGTGTTCACTTCGAACGGGAAGCTGATCAGCCGATTCGCGGCACGCGGCAGCCTGAATTCGCCTTGGGCAGTGCTACCGGTGCGGCCACGCCTGAGCGGTACCAATACCACGGTTCTCATCGGGAACTTCGGGGATGGTTTCATTTCCGCGTTCACTGGCCGGCTCAACACCGTGCAGGGGACGCTGTTCCAGGGGACAAAGACCACTATCGAGCCTGTGGCGACCATCGGCGGCCAATCGCTCCAGATTGACGGATTGTGGGGAATGGCGATCCGAAATGCGAGTGATCAGCCGGTGCGACCCAGCATCGTCTTCGCCTCTGGACCCAATGATGAGCAGAACGCATTGGTCGGTTTTTTGGTCCCGACACGGATGGGGTTCTTGCGATAGACGTCGTTCAGTGAACACCCGGCCGCCTCGAAGTACCTCGCTGCCTGTAAAAGAGGAGCCCAAAGGCGAGGCGGCCGGGATCAAATTCCGTTAAGATTGGGGGCATGCGATTCACATCAATCTTCTCCTGTCTCGTGCTTTGGGTTTGCGTTTCGGGCTATGCGGCGGACTCGGGATCGTTGCCTTCCAGTTCAGCGCCATTGGTGATCAGCCATGGCCCATACCTGCAGATGCCGGCCGAGACGAGCATGACGATCGTGTGGGCCACGAATGGTCGCTGCGTGTCGAAGGTGGAGTACCGCGAAGCCCCGGATGGCCCGATGAAGACCGCCATTGCCAGCCATCATGGGCTGGTGGACGCCAACACGACCATCCATCGGGTAACGCTGAGCGGTTTGAAGCCAGGGATCACCTACCGATACCAAGCGGTTTCCACGGAGATCGTGGATTTCAAGCCCTACAAGGTGGTGTTTGGGAGTACCGTCCGCAGCGAGGAAGCGCAGTTCGCCACGCTGGATGGCACCAAGAGCCGATTCTCCTTTGTCGTGCTGAACGATCGGCATGAGAAGGTGCCCGAGCTCAAGGCGGCGCTGCGTGCGATCAAGTGGGATTCGGTCGATCTGGTGTTTCTGAACGGCGACATGATCAGCGATCCGAGCACCGAGCCGCAGATCCAGCGAGGCGTGGTGGACCCGTGCGTGGAGTTCTTTGCGACGAAGATCCCCTTCATTTACGGTCGCGGCAACCACGAGACGCGAGGGGCACTGGCCCGCTCGTTCATGAACTACTTCCCCACGCCCAATCAGCACTACTATTACTCGCTCCAGCACGGGGGCGTGCATTTCCTGATGCTGGACGCCGGCGAGGACAAGGCCGATACCAGTTCGGAATACAGCGGGCTGGTGGACTTTGAAACCTACCTGAAAGAGGAGACCGATTGGCTGCGGCAGGAGATCCAGAGCAAGGCCTTCCGCGAGGCGAAGTTCCGGGTGGTGGTCGTTCACATTCCACCAGGGGAAATGCACGATCCGAAGTTCATCCGCGAGAAGTGGGTCCTGGATACCTGGGGGCCGTTGTTCAACGAGAACAAGGTCAATCTGGTGCTCAGCGGGCATACACATATGTTCGCGGACCAGCCACCCCGAGCGGGAAGCAACGATTACCACCTCATCGTCGGGGGAACGGACACGGTCATTCGGGCGGACGTGCAGGAGGACCGGATGGACCTGGTCGTGACGGATAACGAAGGGACAAAGACGCTGACCACCGCAAGTCTGAAGCAAAAGTGACTGGAGCGAGAGTAACTCCGCCTATGCGTGCGCGGCTACGAGAGTCATGATCCCCGGGCCATGGGTGGGTCCTGGATTGCCGAGCAGTTCTCGTTGCAGGTCGAGCCGGGCCGTCCTCGGCCCGGCTTTTCTTCGCTCAATGTGCTGCCGGGGTTTGCCGGATGGAGATGGCATTGGTCTTGCAAACGGCAGGCAGAGCGACCGTCATGGGTGGCGGCCGAACTTGAGCTCGAAAGCTTGCCGGAAAGCGAGGCATCATGGGCAGAACAACACTCACCGGACATCCGTTGCATCCACAGTTGATCCTGGGACCTGGAGGTCTGTTTCCATTCAGTTTTGTGATGGACTTGATGCACCTGACGACGGGCAAGCAGTCGTATGCCGATGCCGCGTATTACAGCCTGGTTGGCGGGTATACGACGGGTTGGGCGGCGGCCGCGGCGGGGATTGCCGACTACCTGGAGATCCCCACACGGACCCCCACCAAGCAGGTGGCCAATCTGCACGGCATGCTCAATGTCGGGCTGATGGGCCTGCAGACGATCAATCTCCTGCTTCGGCGGCGGCGTGGGCCAGGATTGCTGACGGCGACCCTGTCGGCAGTCGGGGCAGCGACGCTGTGGCTGTCGGCCTGGTATGGCGGCGACTTGGTGTATCACCACGGGATCCGCGT
>JBLNDH010000483.1:0-5416 GCA_050261455.1 Bacillota bacterium | reverse complement strand
AGGGCTGCGGGTAATACGTGATGGCCCATAGCACGACGCTCATGCAGAAGATGATGGTGCCCGCTTTGGTCAGGAATTCGCGGGTGTTGGTCCACACCTGCCGAAGCACCTGCCCAACCTGCGGGAGCTTGTAGCTGGGCATTTCGAGGATGAATGCTGGCGTAGGCCCGCGAAGCAGTGTGCCCTTGAAGAGCCAGGCGATGATCGCGGCGGTCAGGATGCCCAGCGTATAAAGCGAGAGCATGATCCCGGCCTGAGCGAAGGCCCCGTAGCTGGCGAAGAACACGCCGATCAGCAACGTATAGTCCGGCAGCCGAGCGCTGCAGCTCATGAAGGGAGTGACGAGTATAGTCGCCAGACGATCCTTGCGGTTCTCGATGGTGCGTGTGGCGAGAATACCCGGGATGGCACAGGCAAATGAGCTCAACAGGGGAATGAAGCTCTTGCCATGCAAACCCACCTTGGAGAGAACGCGATCCATCAGGAACGCCGCCCGCGCCAGATAGCCGCTGTCTTCCAGAATCGCCAGGAAGAGGAACAGCAGTGCAATCTGTGGCACGAACACGATGACCGTGCCGACGCCGGCGAAGATGCCGTCTTTGACCAGGTCCCGAATTGGCCCGTCGGGGATTGCGGCCGAGACGATGCCGGCCAGCCAATGAATGGAAGTGTCGATGCCATCCATGATGGGCCTGGCCAGCCAGAAGATCGTTACAAACAGCGAGGCCATAATCAGCGCGAAGATGACCAGACCCCAAACGCGGTGAATGAGAATCGAATCGATCTGCTCCGACCAATTCAGCCAGCGCTGTGTGCTCAGGGCTGAGTGTTGGGCGAAAGACGGGGGGGCGGGATTGCCCATGGCGGCCAGCTCATCAATCGTGGCCACGCAACGGCTGGCGACCTGCTCGATCCAGCCATAATGCGCCTCGATATCGGCCTGCATGGGATCCACACCGACATCGCCCATGCGCTGAGTGGCGGACTTTAGCAGGGAGGCCACGGGTTCCCGAGCGGCGATCTCGCTCAGATCGGAGGCGTGATCGCCAATCAAGAGTCGTTCCGCTAACGCCTGGTACCGCTCTGCCGGGCGGAATCGTTCGTCCTTGGGAACATGGGGGCGGGGCCGATCGTCATCGCCACTGTCCAGGATTGCCAGGCCGCCGCCGACCACCACCAGTTCTTCCCGCATGACTTGCGGCAGAGGCCAATCCGGCATGGGGGCTACCCGTGCCTGGGCGATGGCGGCTTTGAGCTGGTCGATGCCTTGCCGCTTATGGCCCACTACGGGAACAACCGGCACGCCCAATTCCCGCTCCAGGGCCTCGGCCGAGACGTGCATGCCGCGCCGTTCGGCGACATCCATCATGTTCAGCGCGATTACGAGCGGCCGACCCAATTCGATCAACTGGCTGACCAGGTAAAGATTGCGTTGGAGGTTGCTGGCGTCCACCACGACGATCACCGCGTCGGGTATCTTGGTGTCGTTACGCAAGCCTCGAATGACTTCCATGGCGACCAGTTCGTCGGGCGAGCGGCTGATCAGGCTATACGTGCCCGGCAGATCGACAATTTCCACCGAGCGTCCATCGGGCAGCTTGCAGCGGCCGGTCTTACGCTCGACGGTGATACCCGGGTAATTGGCCACCTTCTGCCGCAGGCCGGTCAACGCATTGAAAAGGGTCGTCTTTCCGCAATTGGGATTACCGGCCAAGGCCACGGTTATCGGGGTTACCGATGAGGCCTGCTCGCGAGGTTGATGGCAGCAGGAAGACATACGAAATAAGTGCGATTAATCGTCAAAAAAACACAATTATAACGACTCGCGGGCGATGCGTACGAATTTCGCTTGTTCGTCCCGCAAGGACAAGTGATAGCCCCGAAGCCGGAATTCGATGGGATCACCCAGGGGGGCTCGACGGACCACCTCGACACTGACGCCACGGCAGAAGCCCATCTCCAGCAGACGGCGGCGCAGATCGGGATCGCCCTGGACCGAAACGACTCGGCCGCGCGATCCAACAGGTAGCTCGCTCAATGCACAGGTGACCACAGCGTTAGGGCGAAACCGTCCAGCAGAACCAGCAAAGTTCTCGTGCATGTGGACCGACTCCGCACTGAGCCGTCCGCTCAGCTCAATCAACTATAGATTAGTTGAGACTGAGTTTCAACTTTTAATTTGGACCATCAGGTCCGATTATTCGCAGTCCATCAGTTGCTGAGAGCATTGCCGGTGGCGGCCGGCACCTGGGCTTGGGCCCAGAGCTGATCCCCGCCCGTCAGCTGCAGCCGCATGAGCAGCAAAGCTGCCGACAGCTGGGCATCGGTGGCCAGGGGATCTTTCTTGCCGTTGGCTGCGACCGGCTGAGTCGCCGGGGTTTCGGAAGCGGGTGCCGCGTTGTTCTGGACTTCACGCAGAATATCAAAGTCGTGGCGGGCTTCCATGGCCGTGCGGATCTGTTCCGGGGTCATCTCCACGACCACATCCGGGTCTACGCCCCATTCCTTGGAATTCTCTTCGCGGTGGATGCACTTGCCGTTGGGCAGGTAGTAGTGGCTGGTCGTGAGCTTGAGATAGGCCTCCTGGGTGCCCAGCGGGTGCAGGATCTGGACGCTGCCCTTGCCGAAGGTCCGCTCGCCGACGATCAACGCGCGATGATGATCCTTCAAAGCACCGGCGACGATTTCGCTGGCGCTGGCGGACATCTGGTTGACCAGAACGACCAGCGGCAGCTTGGTCTTGCTGGCCTTGCGGGTGCAGCTGATGGTGTTGGGCAGGCTCGGGGAATCGGGACGGTCCGGGCGAGTGGAGACAATATCGCCCTTCTCGACAAAATCATCGACGATCTCGGTGGCCGTCGGCAGCAGCCCGCCGGGGTTGTTCCGCAGATCGAAAATGATCCCGCGGGCGCCGGCCCGGGTGATTTCGCTGATCGAGCGATCCAGATCCGCCGCGGCCGTCTTCGTGAAGTTGGTCAGGCGGATATAGGCGATCTTCTGCTCGGGATCGATGAAGTAGTCCCAACCGCCGCCGGGGCGATGGAACCATCCCTTGACGACGGCGAACTTGATCGTGTCACGCTTGAGCGTGTACTCGCGGATTCCGCCGGCGGGATCCTTGATGGTCAGCACCACACTGGTGCCCGCCGGGCCGGTGATGCGTTTGACTGCCTGGGTGGTGGTGATCCAGCGGGCGGATTTCCCATCGATGTGGGTGATGATCGAATCGGCCTTGATGCCGGCCTTGTAGGCGGGGCTGTCTTCCAGTGGGCTGACCACCTTCAGGTAACCGGTTTCATCGGCCTGAATCTGGATGCCGACCCCGGAGAACTCGCCCGTCGTGGTCTTGGAGAAATCCTCGTAATCGCTGGGCCAGATGATGTAGCTGAACTGATCGAGAACGGAAAAGGCCCCATCGGCAAACTCGTAGACCAGCACCTGTTCGGGGAGCTTGACGGTGCGATTGTTGGCCTCGCGCAGTTCGCGAAGCATCGCTTGCGCCATCTCCGCCTCGTCCTGCTCCCGGACTTTCTTGGCTTTGGCGATGAAGGCATCGACGATCCCCAGGAACTCGGCACACTTGGCCGGGTCATTCATCTGCGACGTCGGGAAGGCATTGCGAAGAACCGGAGTGGTCAGCACGATGCGCAGGCCCTCGAGTCCGCCTTGCATCAGCTTGGCATAGCCGACTTCGCGGTAGTAGTTCGTGCGGGCGTTGACCAAGGCATGCGCCAGCATGTCCATCTGCACGCCACGCAGCGATTCCCGCCAGTCAATCTTGTTATTATCGGCCGCCTCATCGTCCGGGCGGGTGGTGGGCTTGGTGGTTGGGTTGAGCATGGCCTCAACCTGATCGCGTTCCTTGGCATCCGCTTCCTGAATCTTCTTCATCTCGTCAGGCGTGTACAACGCCACGAGGCGAATGCGCCGGGCCGAGGTCTTCATGCGATCCTTCCACTGCGGCACCTCGGGCTCGATGGCGCTGAGCAGGGAATACAGACGCATCGCCTTGATCCACTGCTCGCCTTTCTCAAACTCCTCCGCCATGCGTTTGGTATCGCTCAGGAGTTGAGCGACCCAGGGCTCGTGGCGGAAACCGTCCTTATTATCGGTCAAGGTGTAGGCGCGAGCGGCGATTTCCAAAGCGAACGCTTCTTGATGCTTCTCAATGAGCGTGTGCGCCTCGCGGACGGCCTTGTCGTATTCCCGGCGGCGTTCGCCCACGAATTGTTCCCGCTGCTCTTCAAACTGCTTGGACCAGGAGGCCATCTTCGTGAGCACCGGGTCCTTGGTCAGAGCGGCGGCCTGGTTGAGGTAGTCATTGCCGAGCCGGAAATCGCCCGCTTTCACAGCCTCGATGGCCTTCAGCTTCAGCTGAGCGGCATTGGCTACCGGCGGTTGGGCGGACGTCTGGGCGTGAACGGAAGGGAGAAAGCCTCCCAAGCCGAGGCACAGAGCCAGAAGGATTATGCAACGGCCGACTCGGTGGTGTGTGAACGTCATAGTCCTCTCTCAAGCGACAACCAGCACGACCGAAAGGAGATAGCCAAAAATCAGACCCGGGTGGCGCTGGCCGGCGGAATTCCTACCATACCGTACCATCTATCGGCTGCAAAGTTACAGATAACCAAAAAAGCCCGCAGGGCAGGGTGGCCCTGGCGGTTCCGATCGCTCAGTAGCAGCCTTAGATATAATAGACGCTCTGGAATGATACGGGTTCAACTATAGACCATAACGGGCAAAAATGGGCTGGTTTCGCTTGGCCTGGGCACCCGCGCAGGGGTCGGAGCAAGGCCCGGCTGAGCTTGACGCCGAGAGGCAAACCCAGTGTTCTGAGGCATCTAGCGGTGAGGGGTTGCCTCGCTTGGGGTATACTCCGGGCATGAGACCGGATCAGAGAGGCAATCAGGAACTGCGGAAAGTGAAGATCATGCGGGGGTTTACCCAAACGCCGGCGGGATCGGTGCTATGGGAACAGGGCAGAACGGTTGTGCTGTGCACGGCCTCGATCACCGCCGAAGTACCGCCGTGGTTTGACCTCAACCGGCCCGGCGGATGGGTTACGGCCGAGTACGTCATGCTGCCGGCCTCGACCCCTGTCCGGAAAAACTGGCCCAAGCTCGGGCATACCGATTCTCGCGGCACGGAAATCCAGCGGTTGATCGGTCGGGCGCTGCGAGCGGTGACGGATCTGTCCAAAATGGGTCCGCACACGATCACCGTCGATTGTCAGGTGTTACAGGCGGATGGCGGTACGCGAACCGCTGCCATTTGCGGAGGATACGTGGCTCTGGTGGATGCGATTGGAAAGCTGCCGGCCCAATTGCCCCCGCCAGCCCGGCCGCTGCCGCCGGGAGCGCCGCTCCCAGCGCGATACGATCCGCAATTCTACAACCCGGCCAAGGTGTTGATCGAT
>JBLNDH010000482.1:0-6852 GCA_050261455.1 Bacillota bacterium | reverse complement strand
ATCGGCTTCTTCTTCGCGGCGTTCTTCCTCTTCGTTCGCTTTGTTCCCATGATCTCCATCTTCGAGATGCGCACCCTCGTTGGCCGCACCACCCGCGCCCCCGAGCCGGTTCCATCCATGCCTGATGAGGGGAGGGTCAACGAATGAATCCCTCACCCCAGACTTATGGCCTCCTCGCCGAGTTCGATACCGCCCATGCCTTGCTCCACGCCGCCGAGCGCGCCCGCCAAGTCGGCTACCGCCACATGGAAGCCTACACCCCCATGCCTGTCCACGGCCTGCCCGAGATCATCGGCGAACGCCGCACCCGTCTCCCCCTGCTCGTCCTTGTCGGCGGCATCATGGGCGGTTGGCTCGGCCTGTTCATGCAGTGGTATGCCAACGTCCATGATTACCCCTGGAACATCGGCGGCCGCCCCCCCGCCAGTTGGATCAACTTCATCCCCATTACCTTTGAGCTGACCGTCCTCTGCGCCGGCCTCACCGCCGTCCTCGGTATGCTCGCCCTCAACGGCCTACCCCAGCCCTACCATCCCCTCTTCAATGTTCCCAACTTCGAACTGGCCTCCCGCACCCACTTCTTCCTCTGCATCGAATCCCGAGATCCCCAATTCGACCTCCACGAAACCCGCCGATTCCTGGAAACCCTCAACCCCCTAACCGTCTCCGACGTCCCCTTCCAACTCACACGCGGATACCCACAACCATGACCCCCACCAGCCCCCTTATCCACCCGCCTCAGTTCTCCCCGCCTTCCCCCTTTCCCGTCACTCCGAACCAGGGTAAGGATAGTGGGGCAGACATTCCTGTCTGTTATATTCCCCCCTCAGCCGCTTCGCGGTGGCCCGAAGGGCCCAGTCGTACCGTCCCCTCCCCCACTCACCATTCCCCCACGAGTCGATCAAGACTCGCCATCGCCCCCATCATCCTGACCCTCCTCGCCCTCTTCGCCCTCGCCGCCTGCGCCGATCCCGATCCCCGTATGCAGAGGCAAAGCCGCACTCGCCCCTACGATCCCAGTTCATTCTTCCCCAACGACAGTTCCGCCCGCCCACTCGTCCCCGGCACCGTCCCCGTCGATGGCCTGCCCACCACCTTCACCCTCCAACGCCAGGAATTCGGCAGCATCACCCAACTCCCCATGCCCCTTACCCCCGAACTGCTCACCCGCGGCCGCGAACGCTACAACATCTACTGCTCGGTCTGTCATGGCGCCACCGGCTACGGCGACGGCATGATCGTACAGCGAGGCTTCACTCCCCCACCCTCCTTCCACATCGACCGCTTACAAAACGCCCCCATCGGCCATTTCGTAGACGCCATGACCAATGGCTGGGGCGCCATGTACAGCTACGCCGACCGCGTTCCTTTAAATGACCGCTGGGCCATCGCTGCCTACATTCGTGCGCTTCAGCTTAGCCAGCAAGCCCCTGCCAACGTCGCTTCGCCCGCCACACAACCCCAAACACCCCAGAGATAGCCATGGCCCAAATCATTTCACTTGATCCGAACCTCGATCGCATCCAGAAGTACGCCTTGATCGTCGCCATCGTCGGAGCCATCGCCTGCCTCGTCGGTATCTTCGTCACCCCGGGACACCGCTTCTTCTCGGCCTATCTCTTCGCCTATCTGTTCTGGCTCGGCATTCCCCTGGGCTGCCTGGCCCTGCTCATGACCCAATACCTCACCGGCGGCGTCTGGGGCCTGCCCCTCCTCCGATTATTCGAAGCCGGCATCCGCATGCTCCCCCTCATGGCCATTCTCTTCATCCCCATGTTCTTCGCCCTCGGCAGCCTCTATCCCTCGCCTGCCAGCTCCGCTCCACATCAGGGTTACCATTCGGATCTCCAGGCGGTTTACCTCCGGCCCTGGTTCTTCATCCTCCGCGCAATCCTCTATTTCGCCATCTGGCTCACCCTGGCTTACTTCCTCGACCGCTGGTCCGCCCAACAAGACCGCACCCCGGACCCACGCCTCGGACGTTGGTTCCAGTTCCTCTCCGGCCCGGGCCTGATCCTCTATGTCCTATCCATGACTTTCGCCGCCATCGATTGGGTCATGTCCATCGACCCCACTTGGTTCTCCACCATCTGGGGCTTCATCTTCGTCAGCGGCCAAGCCCTCAGTGCCCTCGCCTTCATAACCCTCCTGGCCATAGGGTTGGCCCAGTACGGCCTGCTCGCAAACACCTTCTCCCCCGATGTCCGCCAGGACATCGGTAACCTTCTGCTGGCCTTCACCATGCTCTGGGCTTACATGTCCTTCTCTCAGTTATTGATCATCTGGTCCGGCAACATCGAAGCCGAAACCCCCTACTATCTCTATCGCTCCAGCGGCGGTTGGCTGGCGGTGGCGTTCATCCTCATCCTCATCCACTTCTTCCTCCCCTTCTGCCTTCTCCTCAGCCGTTCCAACAAACGCAGCTTGGCCATCTTGGCCGGGATCACCGCCCTGATTGTCGTCATGCGAATCGTCGATCTGTTTTGGATAGTCATTCCCGCCTACGATCAGGGCCGCCGCGTCCTCCCCCCTCCGGGCTTTCACATCCACTGGCTCGACTTCGCCACTTTCTTCGCCATCGGCGGCATTTGGATTGCTCTGTTTATCTGGCAGCTCAAGCGGAGACCGTTGCTTCCGCTTCATGATCCCCGGCTTTTCGAGGTGAGCCCGCATGACTTCCACACTGCCTCAGGCCCACCCCACCGAGCACCCGGAACGGCATGAGCATTCCGATATCGGGCCTCGGCCGCTCATCATTTTCGGCCTCATCGTTATCGGCCTCGCAATCGTTATCCACATCGGTCTCTACTTTCTCTACGGCCTGTACACGATCCTGCCCGCCGAACAACGCAAGCAGCAGCCCCGCTCTGCCGTCCCTCTCACCATCCAAGTCCCCTCGCCTCGCCTTCAAGGCCTCCCTGGCTTCAACCCCAACCTCCCCACCGTGGACATGCAACTCTTGAAAGAAACTTACGACAGGATTCTCAGCACCTCCGGCCCCTCCGAGCAACCCGGCCAACTCCGCATTCCCATCGACCGCGCCATGCAACTCTTGCTGCAACGCGGCCTGCCCCTCCCTCACCCCGCCTCCACTCAACCCACCACACCGCCGAGGTAACCCATGCGCCCCAACTCCCCTCCCCATCGCCTACAGCAATTCCCGATTCTGTGTACTCCTCTACCCTTTCTCCCTCGCCCAGTACTCCGGGCAAGGGTTGGGGTAAGGGTTCAGAGCCAGGGGCACACTCCAACGAGAACGGCTCTAACACGCAAACCGCCCCACACCATGCATTCTCTTGACCACCCCCTTCGTGCCTGCGTGCCTACGTGCCTTCGTGCCTTATCCTTCACACTACTCTTCACCTTCACCCTCCTCTCCCCCCTCCCCACCACCGCCCAGGTTCCCCCGCCGCCCCCCCAAACCCCACCCAGCGTTTTCGACCGCATCGGCTTCGACCAGCAACTCGGCAACACCATCCCCCTCGATCTCCCCTTCCGCGATGAGGCCGGCCGCACCGTCACCCTCCGCCAGTACTTCGGCCACAAACCCGTCATCCTTGCTCTCGTCTATTACGAGTGCCCCATGCTCTGCACCATGACCCTCAATGGCATGCTCGGCGTCTTCAAGGTCATCAGTCCCGACATCGGTCGCGATTTCGACGTCGTCACCGTCAGCTTCAACCCACGCGAAACCTCGCAACTCGCCGCCGCCAAAAAAGACTCCTACCTCAAACAGTACAAACGCCCCGGCGCCGCCGACGGCTGGCACTTCCTTACCGGCGACGAATCGTCCATTCACGCCCTGACCCAAGCCTGTGGCTTCCGCTACTACTACGACACCAAAACCAATCAGTACGCCCACGCCGCCGGCATCATGGTCCTCACACCCCAAGGCCAGCTCTCGCGATACTTCTACGGCCTGGAGTACTCGCCTCGGGATGTGCAACTCGGCCTCACCGAGGCATCCAGCGGCAAAGTGGGATCGCTCGCCGACAAGGTCCTCCTGCTCTGTTACCACTACGATCCATCGACCGGCAGATATGGCTTCGCGGTCATCCGCGCCATTCGTATCGGGGGTATTCTCATCCTCCTGAGTCTTGGCACCTTCATCCTCCTCTCGCTTCGACGCGAACGCCGCCTCAGGACGCCCAGCCCCGGCAGTGGCACTTCAGTGCCACTGTTCAAGCTTCGGAAGAGCAAGCCCCCTCCCTTGCCCAAACAGATCATCACCCCCCTCGACACCCCTAGGCCCAACCAACCCTGAGGAGTCACAGCACCGCTAATTGCTCAGCACCCACCATGCCTCATATCAGCTTACTTCCAGAGACCGCATCCACCACGGCCAGCAGGACCGACGCCCTGTTCTGGTTTCTCGTCGCCGTTGCCCTCTTCTTCACCGCCCTGGTCTTCCTCCTGGTCGTCTACTTCGGCCTCAAATACCGCCGACGCTCCTCCGCCAACACGCCTCCGCCCCCGGTGCATTCCAGCACCGCCCTGGAGCTGTTCTTCATCGGCAGCCTCCTCACCTTGGCCATGGTCTTGTTCTTCTGGGGCGCACGCATCTACACCTATATCTACCGCATCCCCAAGGACGCCATCGAAGTCTTCGTCGTCGGCAAACAGTGGATGTGGAAGATCCAGCACACCAACGGCGCACGCGAGATCAATGAACTGCACGTCCCCATCAACCGCCCCGTCAAGCTCCTGATCTCCTCCCAGGACGTCATCCACAGCTTCTTCATCCCCGATTTCCGCATCAAGCAGGATGCCGTCCCCGGCAAGTACACCGCCACCTGGTTCCAGGCCACCAAACTCGGAACCTACCACCTCTTCTGCGCCCAATACTGCGGCACCGAACACTCCCGCATGGTCGGCAGAATTATCGTCATGAAACCCGAAGACTACGATGCATGGCTCACCGGAACCCCCGTCACCGAAACCCCCGCTCAATCCGGCGCCAGACTCTTCGTTTCCCTGGGTTGCGCCGCTTGTCACGGCCAGGTCGCACCCACCCTCGCCGGTCTCTACGGCAGCCAGGTCAAGCTCTCCGATGGCAAAACCCTCACCGCCAATGAGGACTACCTCCGCGAATCCATCCTCGACTCCACCGCCAAAATCGTCGCCGGATATCCCCCCATCATGCCCAGCTTCCGTGGCCAGCTTTCCGAAGAACAACTGATGGATCTGATCGCCTACATCAAATCCCTCACCAAACCCGAGCAGCAAAGGAAAACCCAGTAATGACTACGCTGCCCTATCCTCCCGAAGTCGAGCCACGCACGACCTATCTCAACGCTGAGCGTGGCCTGAAGTCCTGGCTCCTCACCAAAGATCATAAGCGGATCGCCCTCCTCTACCTGGTCGCCATCACCTTCTTCTTCTTCATCGGCGGCATCTTCGCCACCCTGATCCGCATCGAACTGCTCAGCCCCAACGGCATCTTCGTGACCGACGACGGCTACAACCGCCTGTTCACGATGCATGGCGTCATCATGGTCTTCCTCTTCCTGATCCCCTCCATCCCCGCCACCCTCGGCAACTTCCTCGTCCCCATGATGCTCGGCGCCCGCGACCTGGCCTTCCCTCGCATCAACCTCCTCAGCTGGTACCTGCTCATGATCGGCGGCGCCTTCATCCTCGTCTCGGTCATCGGCGGCGGCGTCGATACCGGCTGGACCTTCTACACCCCCTACAGCAGCCTCTTCTCCAACTCCGCCGTTGTCACCACCGTCATCGGCATCTTCATCGCCGGCTTCTCCTCCATCCTCACCGGCCTCAACTTCATCGTCACCATCCACAAAATGCGGGCCCCCGGCATGACCTGGTTCCGCATGCCCCTGTTTATCTGGTCCATATACGCCACCAGCATCA
The DNA here is from genome assembly GCA_050261455.1 of Bacillota bacterium. Taxonomy (GTDB): domain Bacteria; phylum Planctomycetota; class Phycisphaerae; order Tepidisphaerales; family Tepidisphaeraceae; genus JAPLNB01. The sequence continues at coordinate 981 of JBLNDH010000482.1, read as the reverse complement.
TCCAGCTCCTGGGCACCCCCGTCCTCGCCATCTCTCTCACCCTCGTCGCCGTCGAACGCGTCTTCCATCTCGGCATCTTCGATCCCCGCTTCGGCGGCGACCCCATCCTCTTCCAGCACCTCTTCTGGTTCTACTCCCACCCCGCCGTCTACATCATGATCCTCCCCGGCTTCGCCGTCATCTCCGAACTGATCACCTGCTTCTCCCGCAAAAACATCTTCGGCTATACCTTCGTCGCCCTCTCCAGCATGGCCATCGCCTTCACCGGCTTCCTCGTCTGGGGCCACCACATGTTCGTCAGCTCCCAGGCCCTCTACGCCGGATTCGTCTTCTCCTTCCTCTCCTATTTCGTCGCCGTCCCTTCCGCCGTCAAAGTCTTCAGCTGGTCCCTCACCCTCTACAAAGGCTCCATCTCCTTTGACACCCCCATGCTCTACACCTTCGGCTTCCTCGGCCTCTTCACCATGGGTGGCCTGACCGGGCTCTTCGTCGCCGCCCTCGGCGTCGACGTCCACGTCCACGACACCTACTTCGTCATCGCCCACTTCCACTACATCATGGTCGGCGGCATGGTCATGGCCTACCTCGGCGGCATCCACTTCTGGTGGCCCAAGATGACCGGACGCATGTACCCCGAGTGGATCGGACGCTTCAGCGCTTTCACCGTCTTCCTTGGCTTCAATCTCACCTTCTTCCCCCAGTTCATCCTCGGCTACCTCGGCATGCCCCGCCGTTATCACAACTACCCCCCGGAATTCCAATGGCTCAATGTCATGTCCACCGCCGGGGCCTCCATCCTCGCCGTCGGCTACGTCCTCCCCCTCATCTACCTGCTCTGGTCCCTCAAATACGGCCGCATCGCCGGGCCCAACCCCAGGAATGCCACCGGCCACGAATGGCAAACCGAGTCCCCACCGCCCCCCACCCACTTGGTCCCCACCCCCGGCGTCACCGCGCGAGCGGGGCAGTGCCACCAACGGG
>JBLNDH010000481.1:0-8237 GCA_050261455.1 Bacillota bacterium | reverse complement strand
ACGCCTCCGTCTTCTTGGTTGGAGATTGAAAGGTGGGAGTGGGGAGGGGGAGAATGGGGGGCTCTGCGGGAGGGGGGTGGGGGTGCATTTTGCTGGGCGGGGCTGGCGAGCAGGTGTATGTGCTGAATCAGCAGGGGGTTATGGATTTATCGATTGACTTGCGTCGAAAATGGCAGGCCTCTATAATGCGGGGCTTACTCGATTTGGCGAAAGCGGGCCAAGTGCCCGGAAGGATTTAAGGAACGATATGCCGACGATTAATCAGCTGATCAAGAAGCCACGGCGCAGCCTGGCCCGCATCAACAAGGTCAAGGACTTGGTGGCCTGCCCGCAGAAGCGTGGTGTGTGTCTGCAGGTGAAGACGATGACGCCGAAGAAGCCGAACTCGGCCCTTCGGAAGATTGCCCGTGTGCGGTTGAGCAACGGGCGTGAAGTGACGGCCTACATTCCTGGCGAAGAGCACAATTTGCAGGAACACAGCATCGTGTTGGTGCGTGGCGGCCGTGTGCGTGATTTGCCGGGCGTGCGGTATCACATTGTCCGCGGCACGCTGGACTCGCTGGGTGTTGAAGGCCGCAAGCAGGGCCGCAGCAAGTACGGCGCGAAGAAGGGCAAGTAAGTTATTTCGGGTAGGAATCCGGAGTATTCCTGCTGAGTGGAAGCGGCGAGTTGGCCGGGCTTGGCAGGGAGAACATTTTGAGCCGAGCGTGGTAAGTTCGGCAGAGAACGGAAAGCGAATATGGCATTCAAGAAGTTCACGCGTAGCGAAGATATCCTTAAACCTGATCCGCGGTACAACAGCAAGACACTCGCCAAGTTCATCAACTGTTTGATGTGGGACGGCAAGAAGGTGACGGCCCAGAGAATCGTGTATGATGCGTTTGACATCATCGCCAAGAAGATGAAGGACGTTCCGGTGTTGGAAGTGTTTGAGACGGCGATGAACAACGTCAAGCCGTTCGTGGAAGTGCGAAGCCGGCGCGTGGGTGGTGCAAACTACCAGGTGCCGATGCAGGTGAATAAGAAGCGTCAGCAGAGTCTGGCGACGCGGTGGGTGTTGGAAGCCTGCCGTGATGCGGGTGGGCGGCCGATGAGTGCTCGGCTGGCGGATGAGCTGATGGCGGCGTTCAAGAAGGAAGGGAAGGCCATGACGACGCGTGAGAACACGCACCGTATGGCGGATGCGAACAAGGCATTTGCTCACTTTGCCTGGTAAACTCGAAGGTAGCGAAGGAAGCTTGGGGATGGCCGGTGTAGAACCGGCCATCTTCGTTATAGGGTGGGAGGGAAGGGCACGCGAGCCCGGCCCTGCGGGCCGCCGCTAAACGAGGATGATCGGGGAATGGTGTGCTTGTAGCACACCCTACGGATGGCGAGGGAGGCGGGGTTGGCAAAGAGCCCTCACCCTGGCCCTCTCCCGGAGTACCGGGCGAGGGGAAAGAGGGGCGCAGCCCCGAGGCGGTGAATCGGCGCTGCTGGGTCCGCGAAATTGCGAGCGTGTGGGAGGACGGGATGGCGAAGGAGAGTAGCGGCGCTTAATTGCCAATTGAAGGCGGGTGGGGAGAGGTGGGGTCTGTATGAGTGGGGGTGGTTCTGGTAGAACCTTCCGTCAACGAGAATGAGGAAGAGTCATGATTGATATTAAGGATCTTCGAGAGAATCCGGATCGGTATCGCAAGGCGGCCAAGCAGAAGCGCATTGAGGTGGACATCGACCGGCTATTGGAGCTGGATGCGAAGTTCAGGGCGCTGGATCTGCAGCGGCAGCAGTTGACGGCGGAGAAGAACCAGATCGGGAAGCAGATCGGGCAATTGGCGGGGAAGTTGAAGAAGGCATCGGGTGCGGAGAAGGCGGCACTGCAGGAGGAGATGAAGAAGCTGCAGGCGAGGCCGACCGAGCTGAAGACGACGGAGCAGAAGCTGGAGGCGGAGGCGGGGGAATTGACGCCGCAGATTGAGGGGATTCTGTTGCGGGTGCCGCAGCCGGCGGATGAGGATGTGCCGGTGGGGAAGGATGACACGGAGAACGTGGAGATCCGCAAGTGGGGGACGGTGAGGCAGTTTGATTTCAAGCCGAAGGATCATGTGACGCTGGGGGCTGAGCTGGGGATGATCGATGTGGATCGCGGGGTGAAGCTGGCGGGGACGCGGAGCTGGTTTTTGACGGGGGCGGGGACGCTGATGCACCTGGCGGTGCTGCGGCTGGCGTTTGATGTGATGCTGGAGCGGGGGTTCACGCCGATGACGGTGCCGGTGCTGGTGCGGGAGGGGGCGATGCGCGGGACGGGGTATTTCCCGCTGGGGCGTGAGCAGGCGTATGCGATGACGGAGGAGGAGCCGCCGGTGTTTCTGGTGGGGACGGCGGAGGTGTCGCTGACGGCGTATCACATGGATGAGATCCTGGAGGGGAAGACGCTGCCGCGGAAGTATTACGCGATGAGCCCGTGCTTCCGTCGGGAAGCGGGGACGTATGGGAAGGACACGGCGGGGCTGTACCGGATTCACCAGTTCGACAAGGTGGAGCAGGTGGTGATTTGCCGGAACGATGTGGCGGAGTCGAAGCGGTGGCATGAGCAGATTACGGCGAATGCCGAGGCGGTGCTGCAGAAGTTGAATTTGCCGTATCGGGTGGTACGGGTATGCACGGGGGACCTGGGTCAGGGGCAGGCGGCGAAGTATGACATTGAGACGTGGATGCCGTCGCGCAACAATTATGGCGAGACGCATTCGTCGTCGCGGTTTTATGAATTCCAGGCGAGGCGGCTGAATCTGCGGTATCGCGATGAGGACGGGAAGATTCGGTATTGCCACACGCTGAACAACACGGTGATTGCCAGTCCGCGGGTGCTGATTCCGATCATGGAGCTGTATCAGAATGCGGATGGGTCGATCACGGTGCCGGAGGCGCTGAGGCCGTATATGGGGGGGATGGAAAGGATTGAGAAGAAAGGGTAGGAGGAAATCCGAATGCCGAATCAATGGTCTGTGAATGACCAAGCCCCAATGGCCAATGAATGACCAAGGGCCCAATGACGAATGACGAAAGAGGCGGCGGGGGGTGGCCGCGAATGTGAAGAGATGCCCACGGAATGGAGAATTCTGTGGGCTTTTTGTTTGACAAGAGGGTGCAATATGACAGAATTATTGGTGAGGCCCCGGTAAGGCGATTCCCCGAAGCATGCTGCAGGGGGGGAAAAGCCCGATGGATGGCTGGGTGCCGAGATCTGTTACACAATTCAGTTAAAAGGGGTCGGCGTGTGCGCCCCGGGAAGGTGCGACCATGAGGCGTGGAACCAAGGCGTTGGCGGCTGCGGTGATGGGAGCGTTGTGGACGTTGCCGGCGTGGGGTGAAGGGGAGATTGCGTACAAGACGATTGCACTGACGGGGCAGCAGGCGGCGGGGATGGGGGAGGGGGTGACGTATGGATCGTTTACGTATGCGGAGGTTGGTGCGTCGGGGCATGTGGCCTACTGTGGGGGAGCGAAGGGGCTGGATGGCAATGAGACGACGGTTTTGTGGGCTGGGATGCCGAATTCTCCGCAGGTTGTGCTGCAGTCGGGGGCGCTGGCGGAGTGGGGCGATGGAGTGAAGTTGTGGGGCCCGGACAGCTATGCGTTGCTGAACGCGCAAGGGGAGGTGGCGGTGACGGGTATCGTGACGGGCGCGGTGCCGAGTGGACAGTCTGGGTATAACTACGGCATTTGGGCAGGCAAGCCGGGGGCGGCGCAGATGATTGTCCATGAGAACATGCCCGTCCCTGGGGCTCAATTGACCTTTACGGATGCGCGGGGATTGTCTGCGATTCGGGACTCGGGCGCCGTCGGTTTTGGGGCAACCCTGAGCGACGGGAGCAGCGGAGCGTGGGTGGCGGCCGGTGGGTCATTGCAGCCCCTGCTGCGCAGCGGCGATGTGGCACCGGGGTTTGATGCGAGTGTATCGGTGGCTTCTGCTGGGGGGCCTGCTGCCGTTGCGGGAGAGCGGTGGGTCATTTCGGGAACGATCAAGGGGCCGGGGATCACGCAGGAAAACGATCGAGTGTTGTGGCGTGGCACGGCGGGGTCTTTGCAGCCGATTCTTCGGGAAGGGGATGTGGCGCCCGGGACCAATGCGCGTTTCCACAATGGAGGCTTGACCCATGTGAGCGCAAAGGGGCACGTCCTGGCCGGGTACGAGTTGAGTGGAGGAGACACGACCAGCCAGAACAATTGGGGGATGTGGCTGGTATCGGATTCGGGGACGCGGCTGGTGGTGCGGCGAGGGGACCCGGCTCTGGGGATGCCAGCGGGAGTGCGAATGGACGATTTTGACGGGGGGCTATCATCGGACGCGGGCGGGGTGGATCACCTGATACTGATGGGGAATGTGGCGGGCACGGGGATCACGGAAGACAACAAAATGGCGGTGTGGGCTGGCGAAGCGGGCGCGTTGCGTCTGGTGGCCAGGGCGGGGGATCATGCGCCGGGGACACCGGAGGGAATTGTCTTCGGACGGCACCAATGGAGTTCTACGTCGCAGTACATGCCGGCTTTTGAAGTGAGTGGGCATGTGAATGCATTGGGACAGGTGGCCTTCATGGGGCATTTGAGCGGGCTGGGGATCGACAACACAAACTATGAGGGCATCTGGGCGACGATGCCGGATGGGACGCTGGAACTGGTGGCGCGGCAGGGGGAGCTGTTTGACGTTGGGGGTGGGGATCTGCGGGAGATCCTCAGTCTCGGCGAGTTTGTGAAGAGCGGCGGGCTGAGCTTCAATGATCGGGGTGAGTTGGCGTTTGTGGCGGGGTTTGCGGATGGGACGAGCGGGGTGGTGGTGGCGTATGTGCCGGAGCCGGGGGTGATGGGGATGATGGGGGTGGGGGCGGTGGGGGTGTTAGGGATGAGGCGGAGGAGGTAGGGAGACTTTCCCACGGCAACGCCGTGGGCTTTAGGGGAAAGCGGCATTTGAGAGTAGTCGCCCGCGGGCGAGGGTCCGCGGGCGGTTTTGTTGGTGCGGGGAAGTAGGGGGAGAGGACGACTGGGCGCTGTGGGCTGGCGCGAAGCGGAAGGTTGGCGAAGGGGCGGGGTGGGGGCCGCGAAACCGCAAGCGTATGGGGGGACGGGACGGCGAAGGAGGGTTTCTGCGATTAATTGACAATTGAGAATTGACAATTGTCAATTCTCAATTGGAGGGAAGAGGGGAGGTCAGCGGGTGGGGCCGTGGGTGTGGGAGGGATCGCCGATGCGGGCGTGCTCGACGGGGATGCGGACGGTGAAGCTGGTGCCTTCGCCTTGCTTGCTTTGGACGGAAATGGTGCCTTCGTGTTCGGAGATGATCTTCTTGGCGACGGCGAGGCCGAGGCCGGTGCCGCGGTTGCCCTTGGTGGAATGGAAGAGTTCGAACATGTGTCGCATCATGGGTTCGGGGACGCCGGAGCCGTTGTCGATGACCTCCATGATCATCTGCTTGTCAGTGGCGTCGTAGCGGCAGGTGATGCGGATGAGGCCAGTCTCGGGTTCGACGGCATCGAGGGCGTTGCTGAGGAGGTTCATAAGGACCTGGTGCATGCCGTCGGGGTCCATGGGCATGGGGGGGGTGTCCTTATCGACGTCGGCGACGACCATGGCGCCTTTGGAGTTGGCGACGGTGGCGATGAGCTCGACGCATTCATCGATGAGGTTTTTGGGGTTGACCAGTTCGAGGCGGGGCTCGCGTTCCTTGCTGTAGGCGAGGAGGTTGAGGGTGAGGTGGTAGATTTTGTCGAGGTTGCGTTCGACGATGTCCCAGCCTTTGGAGGCCTGGACGAGGTTGGAAGCGCGGAGGCCCATTTCGACGACGTCGGCGCCGCCGCGGAGGGCCTGGAGGATGTTTTTGATGGAATGGGAGAGGGCGGCGGTGGTTTCGCCGATGGCGGCCATGCGTTCGGCCTGGAGGCCTTGCTGGTAGAGCTTGGCGTTTTGGATGGCCAGGCCGGCCTGGATGCCGATGGTGGTCAGGAGGCGGAGCTGGTCGGGGGAGTAGGTGTAGTTTTTGACGGAGCTATCGATGTAGATGACGCCCATGATCTCGTCGCCTTCTTTGCCATCGAGGCGGCGGGCCTTGATGGGGACACAGAGGGCGGAGCGGATGCCGAGGCTATGGACGCTTTTGCCGGAGCTGAAGCGTTGATCGGCCATGGCGTTGGAGGAGAGAACGCCTTGGCCATGCTCGATGACGTAGTTGATGATGGTGCGGGAGGCGTGGATGTTGTTGTCGTGTGGGGAAGTGGGGTTTTTGTTGGCGCCATTGTCGTGGTCGCGGTTGTCGTGTTCTTCGCGGGTGCGGACGACCTTGGGGATGAGTTCTTCCTTGTTATCGGACTGGAGGAGGATGATGCCGCGGTCGGCTTTGACGTGTTCGAAGACGAGGTCCATGACGACTTCGAGGGCCTGATCGACGCTGAAGGTGGAGCCGAGAGCGGCGCCGAGCTGGTAGAGGATTTTGAGGCTGGACATGGCGGCGGCGGAGGGCTCGGGGACGGCGAGGACCATGGAGTCGTCGTTGGAGGGGACGGTGGCCATGATGGCGGAGTCCATGCCGGCTTCTTCGCCGGAGAGGCGGACCTTGCCGCCGGAGGAGCGGGTGACGCCGGGCTGAGCGCCGAAGACCATGAGGGTACGGCCGACGCGGATCTGGTCGCCGAGGCGGAGGAAATGGGCGCCGGTGACGCGGATGCCGTTGACGTAGGTGCCGTTGGCGCTGCCGAGGTCGTGGAGGACCCATTCGCCGTTTTCGGGGAGGAGTTCGCAATGGCGTCGGCTGACGGTGTTGTCGGAGAGGGGCAATTGACGGGATTCCCGGCCGACGAGGGCGGGGGTGTCGGGGAGTTCATATCGGCGGCCCTTATCGGGCCCTTGGAGGACGAGCAGTGTAAGCACGGCGTTACTTTACCCAAAAAGTCAGTCGAGAACAGAAAGGTCAACCGGTTTTGATACGGTGGTGCTGCTCTGTCGGTTCGTCAACAAACGAACCGCTGCCAACGGGGGTTTGCAGCGGTTCGCGGTTTTGTCTAATCTTTCTATCGGCCGAAACGAGGGGGAGAATGAACTGCTACCCCTTCGGGGTTTTGTCAGGTGCCTCGCTTATTTGGATAGATCGAGTCTTTTGGCTCCTTTGACCTTGACGAATTCGGGGCCTTGCTCCTCTTTCATCAGGACGTTGTTGTATTTAAGGAGGGTTCCCTTGGCTTTTTCGAGGGTGGCGAGCTGGATGTTGTAATTAGCGATGGCCTCGACTTCGGCGAGTTGGGTTTCAGCCAGGGCGGACTGACGATCGAGTTTCAGCTGGAGGAAGCTGGGGGTGAGCTGTTCGCCGGCCCGCTCGCGTAGTTCGATGGCGGCGAGGGCGTCTTCGGCGGCGAAGCGGGCCCGCCGGGTGGCGACCATTTCATCCCAGGCGGTTTCGACGGCCCGCATGGAGGTCTTGACTTCCAGGGCGGTGGTTTCGGCCAAGAGGCGGTACTGATCGATCGCCTGTTGGCGTTGGAGGAGGGTGCGCTGATAGATGGCCCGGGGGCCACGATTGCCGAAGGGGACTTCGAAGGAGAAGCCGGCACTGTAGATGATGGAGTCGGTGGAGTCGGTGGCGTTATCAAAGGCACTGCTGAAGCCGCCGCCGAAACCCGTGGCCCCGGCGGAGCCGACCAGGTTCAACTGGGGCAGCACGTTGTTCTTGGCGGCGGTAACGATGGTGCTGGCGGAGTCGATCCGCAGCTTCTGCTGTATGAGATCGAGGCGGCTTTGCAGAGCGGTTTCCATCTGATCGACCAAGGAGAACTGGATGGTGTCGATGATAGGCTCATCGGCGGGGAGGATGACGACGGGGCTGGCCACGGGGAACTCCGGATCGTTCATGAGGCGTTTGATCTGGTCGGAGAGGTCGCTGATCTGGGCCTTGGTCCGAACGAGGGTAGCCCGGCGGGCCTGGAGGGTAGCGGAGGCCTGGGCGACGTGGACACGGGAGGTGTCCTGCTTGAGGCGTTTGATCAGGATTTCCAGGGTGTCTTCGGAACGGGCAATGAGCGCTTCCTGGATCTTGATGTTGAGGGTGACTTGATAGAGGCGCCAGTAGGCCTCTTCAATTCGGAGGAGCGAGTCTTCGAGTTTGGATCGCCATTCCAAGGAGCTGATCTTCTGGTCGTTGCGGGCGATGGTGATTCGGGCGCGGTTTACGTCGCCGCCGAAGTTTTTCAGGAGCGGCTGGGTGATTTGGAGGACCAG
>JBLNDH010000480.1:0-5878 GCA_050261455.1 Bacillota bacterium | reverse complement strand
ACGCCGCCCATGCCCGCATCAAGAAGATGCTGGACGAGGGCAAGCCGATGCCCGAGTACTTCAAGAAGCACCCGATCTACTATGCCGGCCCCGCCAAGACGCCTCCGGGCATGGCCAGTGGCTCCTTCGGCCCGACGACGGCCGGCCGCATGGATTCCTTCGTCGATCTCTTCCAATCCCACGGCGGCAGCCTGATCATGATCGCCAAGGGCAACCGTTCCAAGGCCGTCACCGACGCCTGCCACAAACACGGCGGCTTCTACCTCGGCTCCATCGGTGGCCCCGCCGCCATCCTCGCCCAATCCAATATCAAGAAGGTTGAGCTGGTCGCCTTCGAAGAACTCGGCATGGAAGCCATCCGCAAGATCGAAGTCGTCGATTTCCCCGCCTTTATCATCGTCGATGACAAGGGCAACGACTTCTTCGAACAACTCGCCCCTGCCCACTAATCTGTCGTACTTTGGATCGCATACCCAAAAGCCCACGGCGCCGCCGTGGGTTTTTTATTGACGCGAATCGCTTGGTCTTCGTCGATGTTGCGACACGCAACGTTCCGACGGTTCCATGCGCTGCTTTCTCTACCAGGCGAACCTAGACTTACTCGTGAACCCCACTGCCAGGAGCCACCATGTCCAAGACTCGTACCGAACGCGATTCGATGGGCGAAATGCAGGTGCCGGCCCATGTGCATTACGGGGCCCAGACCGCTCGGGCCGTCGAGAACTTTCCCATTTCCAACCTGCGCTTCCCACGCCGCTTCATCGCGGCCCTCGGCCTCATCAAATCCGCTGCGGCTCAGGTAAACCATCAATTGGGCTTGCTGGATGATCAACGGGCCCAGCTCATCCAGCAGGCCGCCCAAGAAGTCGTGGATGGCCGGCTCGATTCGGAGTTCGTCGTCGATATCTTCCAGACGGGCTCAGGCACTTCGACCAATATGAATGCCAACGAGGTCATCGCCAGCCGGGCCAATGAGATTGCCACCGGCAAGCATGGCGGCAAGGAGCCGGTCCATCCCAACGATCATGTGAATATGGAACAGAGCTCCAATGACGTGATTCCGACGGCCATCCACATCAGTGCCGCCCTGGCGATCAAAGAATCGCTCATTCCCGCCTTTGAGCACTTGGCCGGTGCCCTTCAGAAAAAGGCGGATGAGCTCGATTCGGTTGTTAAGATTGGCCGCACGCATCTGCAGGATGCCACGCCTATCCGCCTTGGCCAGGAAATCTCCGGCTATGCTCATCAAGCCCGCCTGGCGGTCGAACGCGGCCGGCGGGCGCTCCATGCTTTGCGCGAGCTGCCTCTCGGAGGCACCGCCGTCGGCACCGGCATCAATTCCCACCCGGACTTCGCCGAGCGCGCCATCAAGCTCATGGCCCAGAAAACTGGCCTCGATTTCGTCGAAGCGGCAAACCACTTCGAAGCCCAGGCGGCCAAGGATGGCGTTGTCGAAGCCTCCGGCCTGCTCAAGACCATCGCTATCTCCCTGACGAAAATCGCCAACGACATCCGCTGGCTGGCCTCGGGACCTCGCTGTGGCCTCGGCGAGATCAGCATTCCCGCGACACAGCCGGGCTCGTCCATCATGCCGGGCAAGGTCAATCCAGTGATGAGCGAAATGGCGTTGCAGGTCTGTGCCCAGGTCATCGGCAACGATGCCACGATCGCCTTCGCCGCCAGCGGCTTGGGCTCGTCATTTGAATTGAATGTCATGATGCCCGTGATGGCCTACAACCTGCTCCAATCGATCGAACTGCTTTCGCGTGCCGCCCGTGTGTTTGCCGATCGCACGGTTGCGGGGATTGAAGCGAATCGGGAACGGTGCGAAACGCTGGTGGAGCAGTCCTTGGCCATGTGTACGAGCCTGGCCCCGAAGATTGGTTACGACAAGGCCGCCGAGATCGCCAAGGAATCCCACAAGACCGGCAAGACCGTTCGGCAGGTCGCCCGGGAGAAGCACGTCCTTTCCGATGACCAGCTCAACAAAGCCCTCGATCCGCGTCGAATGACCCAGCCGCAGCCGGATATGGTGGGGGGCGGCGGGGGATGAGAGGGCGGGATTCGAAATGCATAATCCGTAAAACGTATTGCGTATTCCGTATCGCGTATCACGGCGTACGCAGTATGGCTCCCATTTGACAGCCTTTCTGCTGCGCCGATGATGATTCGATTGCGACGGAAAGGACCGTATGCTAGGAAAAGTGCGCGTCGGCGTTGTTGGATGCGGGGCGATCAGTGGGCAGTACTTGGCCAATGCGCCGAAGTTTCCCATCATCCAGATCGTGGCCCTAGCGGATCTGATTCGGGAGCGGTGTGAGAATCGGGCCAGGGAATTTGGGATGGAAGGGGTGAAGATCTGCACGACCGAGCAGATGATGAAGGATGATTCCATCGAGGTCATCCTCAACCTGACCTGGCCGAAGGCGCATGTTCCGGTCGGGCTGCAGGCGATCAAAGCCGGCAAACACCACTATTCAGAAAAGCCGCTGGGGATCCATCTCAAGGAAGGCAGGAAGCTCTATGCCGCAGCCCAGGAGAAGGGCGTTCGTCTGGGATGCGCGCCGGATACGTTCCTGGGGACGGGAATTCAGACGGCTCGCAAAGTGATTGACGATGGGATGATTGGCCGGCCGGTTGCGTTTACCGCCTTCATGATGAATTCGGGGGTTGAAACGTGGCATCCCAATCCGCCGTTTTATTACGAGCCGGGTGGCGGGCCGATGCTCGACATGGGGCCGTACTATCTCACGGCGCTGCTCAATCTCTTTGGGCCGATCAAACGGGTCAGCGGCTTTGCCTCGATTGCGATTCCGGATCGGCTTATTACCCACAAGGACAAGGATGGCAATCCCGGGCCGCTGTATGGACAAAAGATCACCGTTACCACGCCCGATCACATTGTTGGCACGATCGAGTTCGAAAATGGAGTGATCGGAACGATCGTCACGAGCTTCGCCACGCGATTTGCTAATTATGATGGCCAGCAGCCGATTACGGTTTACGGCACGCTCGGGGCGATGAAGGTTCCTGATCCCAACTGTTTTGATGGGTCGGTCCATGTTCGGCTGGAAAGCGATGCGGAATGGAGAGAGGTGCCTTCCGCGTTTCTCAAGGGGTATGGCCGGGCAGTGGGATTGGCGGACCTGTGCCACGCGATCCGCTCCGGGCGAAAGCACCGCGCCAGCGGCGAGCAAGCCTTCGCCGTGCTCGAAGCCATGCAGGGATTCCTTGATTCCTCTGCAAAGGGCAAAGCGATTTCGCCGGTCACGCGTTACGAACGATCCGCGCCGATGCCGAACAACTTGCCTTTCGGCACCCTCGACGACTGAGCCAAGCGACGGCGTATCAGAGCCGCGGGGGGGGCCGCTCTGATACGCCGCCGTCTTTGGGTTGATCACGTCTTCTTTCGGCGACTCCTCAGGACCCAGACAAGGTGATCACTGCGGATTGCTTTGGCCGCCCTGGGTACCTTGGCCCGGCTGGCCTGGTGTACTGGGCTGGGGCGGCGTCGGCTGCTCAGCCGGCGGTGTTGTCTGCTGGCCCGGAGGCGTTGCCTGCTGGCCCGGAGGCGTCTGCGGGTTTGGCGCACCGGACTGATCGGGCGTGGTCGGTCGCGTGCTGGGAGGCGGGGTGCTCGGCTGCACCCCCGTCTGATCCTGATGACCCTGCACACCCGATGGGCCCTGAGTGCCGGGCTGCATTTCCTGCGATGTTCCTTGCGGACGTTGCGTCTCCTGAGTGCCTTGGCGCGGTTGACCCGAGGTGCCTTTATGGCTCCGATCCTCGCAGCCAAGCAGAGCCATTCCCGCAAGCCCTAACGACAGAGCCGACACGACAATTAGTCTCTTTTCCATGAATATTCCCTCTGTATGGCCTGAACCAACTGCGAGGAAATGACTCTCTCCCCGCTGAACAGGCGATCGAGACCAAGGTCCTGCAAACGTCATACCGGTTGGGCGCGTGTGCCAGATGCATTTGCTTGAGTTTGCCTGCAGGGCGAATGGGGACTTGGTGATTCTTCGAAATTTTGTGCCTTCCCAGAAACGTGCGGGCTGGGCAAGCTGCGCCACACCCTAGGGCCGATCGCCAGACCGCTGTGGCTGCGATGGCTCACGGATGTCGTTGCTCATCGCGTTGCCGGATGAGGCGACGCCAGAGGTTCACGACTGCGCGGGCAGAGGAAATCGGGCATGGACTCAGCCGACCTCAACATTCTAAGGAGCGGTGTCCCATGCTTGACGAGCTTATCCTTGGGAGGGCTTCCCGCCGGGCATCTGCCCTGTTGCCTCAGCGGGCATACCGGGGCTTCAGTCGTTTTCAACTTGATGCCCTTGAGCCCCGGCTGCTGTTCTGTGCCGATGGTCTGCATGGGGCATTGGTTTCATACGATCTGGGCACCTTTGCCGGGATCGACGTGTCGGCACCGGCTCATGCCCGTGGTCGTCGGTCAAGCACAGTGAAGGCGTCGGGGGATTTGTCCTCGGCTATTCCCGTGTTGCACAGTTTGCTCTCGGCTACTGCGAAGCTCTATCTCGATTTCGGCGGCGATTACACCGCCACCTGGGGCGGATTCAAACCCGGGACGACGCCCGCGTACGACCAGGATGGCGACCCGACGACATTCTCCAGCTCCGAGTTGGATTCGATTCGCGAGATCTGGGCGCGTGTGGCCGAGAAGTACTCCCCATTCAATGTCGATGTGACGACACAAGACCCAGGCAACCTCACGGATGGCAAGACACTCCGCGTCGTGCTGGGAGGCGACAGTTCCTGGATCGGCATAGGGGTTGGCGGCGTGGCCTACGTCGGCGGCTTTTCCAATGGTCTGCCCAACACGGTCTTTGTGTTCACGAAGAATCTGGCCAATGGCACTCCGAAATACACCGCGGAGGCAGCGGCCCACGAGGCTGGACACGGCTTCGGCCTGTTTCATCAGGGGACCTGGATTAACCGCCTGCTGGAGAAAGAGTACAACCCGGGGAACGATCAGGTCGCCCCGATCATGGGTAACAGCTACCGTTCAGCCCGCGGATTGTGGTGGTATGGCACGACTTCCAATGACTATAACGATAGACAGAACGACATGGTCGTCGTTGCCGGCAGGGCCAATGGTTTTGGCTTCCGGCCCGATGATCACGGCAACGCCTACCGGCAGGCCGATGCCGTGAGCGTGTCCGGCACGAATTTCAGCGGACAGGGCATCATCGAGAAAACCAACGACGTCGATTATTTCAAGGTTCAAACCGGAGCCGGCACAATCCAGGTGCAAGCCAATCCCGCGGCCCAAGGCGGCATGCTGGATTTGAAAATCGAACTGCGCGATGCAAAAGGGAGACTCGTGCAGTCGGCGGATACGACGAGCCTCGGGGAGTCGCTGTCGGTGAAAGTCTCGGCCGGCACCTACTACCTGGCCGTGGCCAGCCATGGCCACTATGGCGATGTGGGGCAGTACACCCTCAAGGGGCAATTGAGTGCGACCGGCGGCGGCAATACGACGCCGCCGTCCAATCCGCCCAGTTCACCGCCGAATCAAGGGGGAGGGCCTCCGAAGCTTCGGTGGCCATTCCTCCGCTGGGGGCGGGCCTCCTCAAATCTCACACCTTCAGATGAATTGCCAGGGAACAGCTTGGCTGTCCAATTGGGCTCACCTGGGGTAGGGGCGGAGCCTTGGGGAAGTGTCAATCAAGTGTGGATTGACCGCATCTTAGACCGCTATCATCGGCTGGCCTGATGTAACGCTTGCCGGTAAAACATGGCGATCGATGCGTGCTTTGACGGATTACGACGTGGATGATTTGGCGGCGGAGTTTGCCGCATGGGGGTGTAAACCCTCCCATGCAGCCAGGCTGCTCCATGCGTTTTACCTGGCGGGCGG